>JBCBLJ010000329.1:0-8518 GCA_038520195.1 Planctomycetota bacterium | reverse complement strand
GTTGGTCGTCAGCATCGACGAACGCAAACCACCCAAAGTCGAGGACTTTCACTGTGCTGAATGCGGTATAACGCTGGCCAATCGCCGCGTTGGCTATCAATACATCTGCCAGGCCCGGCGGATTTACCGTACCAGACGGAACGGCGAGCCAAGTGTGCAAGCTGCCCGTCCAACGTCGACGGCATCTGCACCACGTATCGCGACCAGTATCCCGACCGCATGGCCAGCGTCGAATCAGGCATCGTCATTCCCTACGCTCGATGCCCCGAAGGACATTGGCACCGCGTCATGATCCGTTGCCCTGACTGTGCAGCGGTACTGTTTGACGAAGCGGGCGAGTTCAAGATGTGTCGGTATTGCGGCTTTCGCGGAAACCAACGAACGGAATCCCTGGAGGTCGATGCAACCTACTTCACGAATACGACGCGGAAAGAAGTGGGTGTAAGGCCAGATTCCGAACCTTGAATTGCCGCGATGTTTGGCAATTTGGGAACACAAGCTGATTGCCATTTCTTGATAAGAGTCGTGCCGGCGCATGGTACGGTCACGAGTCGGATGTTGGTCGGATGAGCGAGCTCAAAGTAGACAGTGTCTACCTAAGTTCACCGTTAATTGGCCGGATTCGTACTCAAAGTCTTCTGTCGGTAGACCTGACTTTCTGGTCGTAAGACGCGAATTCTAGCGACGTGGTTTGGTGCCTGCCCTCATGCTACGAGTCCACGGCGACAGGCGTTGAACCTTCTTTCGGGGGGGCAAAGCCGTCGCAAGTGGTCCCTTGAATTGAATCGCCGATGCGGAAGGGAAACGATGCAGCAAGCACACAAGAACGCCCAGCGTTCCTAACCCTTTCGAGGTAATTGAAATGATTCGACGAAACCCCGAACCCATAGAAGATTGCGGCGGTTCTGGTGTCCGTTTCGGGGACGCCATCGCTGTCGACATTTGCACCAGCGCGCAGGCAGAGCTTCCTGATGGCGTGACATACACACAAGAAGATCGCAAACAAGCCGCTCTTCGCAAGTTGGGGATCGCAGCGGAATCAATTCTCGCTGAAGACCGCCAGCTGTTCACCAAGCTGTTCTTGAACGTTCAGGTCACGATGTTCTTGCTTGGCGTTTGCGCGTGGTTGCTTTCTCGGACCATGCCGTCGATGACACGGTCGGCGCTTTTGTTGATCATGTCGATCTTCGGCCTGATGCTAAGTTGGCTGTTCGCTATGACAATCCGAGACAGCATTGACTGTTTGATTGCGCACAAGCTGTCTTTTCTGAAGATCGATCGAGCGATTCGAGGCGAATCTGATGGTGAGCCGGAAGTCTTTACGATCGCTCCCAAGCGAACCATCACGAAGGTGTTGCCAGTAGCTTTGATTGCCGCCTGGGTCCTCGGACTCCTCTACGCCGTGCTTGACACGCTTGGAATTGCCGTGATCCAACTGGTTGTTAAATGAGGCGAATGACATGAACCTTAAAGTTGTGGGCGGGGGCATCATTGCTCTAACTACCGCCATTTGCGCGAGCGAGCGGGGCCATCATGTTCGCCTCGATTTCTGGCGGCGCCGTGAGAGCGGGTCGCCCGTGGACTGCTTCGCTCACCAAGCCTTGAATTACAGCACATCTGGAGCCGCTGCCGCATTCTGGACACCGTTCGCGGTAGGTGAGTATAAACGTCAATGGGCGATCGAAACACTTACGCGACTCCAGGCCACGCCCGGTGGTCGCGCCGACACGGGTGTTTTCCCAGGACGGCTTCACGTGCTTCTACATGACAAGTTGGAGGCCCGCACGCAGCTCGAAGGTCCACTCTGGTGGACAAGACTGCCAAACACGTGGGCGAGTCCTAATGGACCATTGCTGCGACACCTCCGCGTACCGCGTTTGATCGCGGGCGAGCAGTTCGATTATGAGATTGTAAGTGAAGTGCCGATCATTGATGTGCATCAATACATCCCTTTTTTGTGCCGGTACGCAGAGAAATGCGGCGTTGTTTTTGTTTCCTACGATCATCCACTGGAACGTTCACAGGCCATGGACCGATTGGGATTCGACGCCCTTGCGCTTTGCTGTGGTGGTTGGACGCCGAGACTTGTATCCGATTTGATTCCGGACCGTGTCATCGGGCTGACCGGCCAGCTGAGCTTAGCGTCAACCAATGACAAGTCACTTGTCGATGGTGCGGTCTACCTAGCGCATCTTTCCGATTCACAGCGGCCGGTGTATGCGGTCTCCGGTGCCAAGAAGACTGACGCCTGGCTGGGCGGCACTATGTTCACATCTGAGTTCACTGACCCGGCCAAGGCTCCGCTGCGTCACCAAGAGGAAGAAGTGCGGATGCATCGACAGGCGAATGAAATGCTGGGCGATGTCGAGTCGATAGGGTCGTCTTCGCGAGGCTTCCGGATCGGGATTCGCCCCTACCGCAATTCGGTTCGGCTCGAGATTCTGCCATACGGGCATGAGCGGGATGAGGGGCCCGTACTGGTCAACTACGGGCATGGCGGAGCCGGTTACAGCCTGTCTTGGGGCTGTGCGGCCGATGCTGTGACACAGTTAGAAGCGGCAACGATGAATGTGATGACTTCCCGCGACGCCGTTCTCGAGGGGCTACTATCACCGTCTCAGCATAAACGGGCTCAATGCGCCCCGTCCTGACGGAGCGCGGTTTATGCCCGGTGGTGCGGTTGGTCCGCCAGGCATATTTCGAACCTCCATGGGGCGACTTCTTTGGCTGTTGATATCCAGGGACGAGGTTCATACAATCCGACGGAGGGGGACATGTATGAGCTCGGATCAGACGACTTCGGATCAAGAGACGTGGACAGTTTCGGAGGTGGCATTTAACGCGACCCTCGGTACTATTCGGCGTCTCTATAACGATTTCGATGCTGAAATTGACGAGGTCTCTAGTCAGACTAGGGCCGAACACGATGCGATTTTCGCGGAGGGTGTTAGTCGAATACTGCAGATGAGTACGGCGCTGCGCGAACGGGATGCCACGAGGGCGTGCGCCGTCTTATCTTTCGTAAGCGACAAGCTCACCGAGATTCGTCGGTCGCTAAACCACGGGTCTTTCGATTGTTGCCCCGCACTCAATCAGCTTTTTGTCGAAGCCAAAGAAAAAATAGTGGACCACCGTGAAACCTAATACGACTGGACTGAAGCCTACCACAGCGGAGCTCTCGTTGCTCACCTATGTTGACATCGTGAACGAGAGGGTAGCAAAGTTCGGCGCGGAACCGAATCGGCCAGGTCGTCGCCTAGTCTGCACCGCAACGAGATCGTTATTCGCTGCTTATGAGTTTCACGTTCTGTGGCACGGTCCCGTCAGCGACGAGACTAAAGGAAAAGTACTCACCGCGCTTGATATAGCCGCTCAAGCCATCAAGTGCGAGAAATCGGAGGATGAGAAGTCTTACCGATACTATCTGTCTTCCAACCGCCGCGCTAGAGAAGCAAAGGAACTAAACGATCCGTTCTTGGTTGAGGAGATTTAAGTCCTGTTGTGCCGGCCTCATTAAATCAAAGCCAGCGTCAGCTCGTGCTAGCAGAACTTGTCTATGCCTATTCCGATCGCTTCTTCATCAAGTCGGTTGATAGGATTATTGCCCTGATCGAGTTGGATGTCGACGGCGTCAATTTCCGGGTGAACTTTGATGATCCGCAGTATCGTGAACTAGCAGCGAAGCAGTCACGCGAACTGTTCCAATTTATCGAAGCGGTCAGTCATTCACCGGGGTGTCTCTCTTGTGTTGCCCCGACGGCGAAACTCTTTAGCAAGCTTCTGCGATCGGCAAGCAGAACGCTCGACGACACGACGAAGCCAATTCAGCAGATCGACGGACACTCGGCGTTGACTGAGGTCATTGTACGACTGAAAGAAGTCAAGTCGACACTCGTATTGCTTGAAGACATCGCCGCGCTGATCAAGACACAGGACCCTCTCTCTGATGACGTAATGACGCGAATCAGGGCACGCTTTCCCGACACGAGCATCGGAATCGAGCCGCCCGAATACAAGGTCGGATTGAATGCTCAGGGCGAGGAGTTAACCGTGCGTGGGGATCTTTCGGAGACATTCGTTTCCGTGCAGGGTGCGGCGGCCACCCTTCGGCTATCGAAGACAGGTTTTAACCAAAACGACGAACTGAGAACGCTTAAGCAAGATCTCAAGCGGTACCCAACAGAGAACGGAAAGCAGGTTAGAAAGGTCTGCCAGCTGTCAAAGATCAACGAGTTCGCGGCGCGCGAGGGAAAAACGCTGGACTACTCAGAATTTGGTCGTGACTCTCTGCAGCTCTTTAAGGAATCTGATCTGGAATTCAAGCGAATGTAGGACCTCGTTACTTTTTGCGTAGGTGAGGTCGTATTCGGCGTAGCCATGCGCTGGCATCAACGCCCGTCTCAACCAATGGGCCGAGCGAGCGTGGTGCACAGATGGGCACGCCCAACCCGCAGTCCGAGCGCGAGGGGAGGGGGCATCAGATCCTGCGGGGCAACGCATATAAGGACCGCCTTAGCTCCTTCGTCCGCGAAAAGCCAGGATAGAGATTTTTTCCTGGTTGTCGATGAGCAACCGAAGGCGAGTCCAATCAGAGATACTATCGAAAGTTGTGTTCCTGATTGACCGAAAAAAAGCGGCGTATCCTGCTGTTGTTACCACACATCAGCGACCCAACGAGGGCACAAGGACACGCCACGGAAAAGACTAAAGCACGACGACGACGAACGCCAGTAGCCGAGTCTCCTGATCCCGAAGTGCTCGCGTTCCGGAAGCAGTTCGATGAACCGAGCCCATTGGATCAGATCGTTCGAGAGGGCGCGAGGAAGATGCTTCAAGAAGCCATCAACGCGGAAGTTGAGGCATTCATCGAGGAGCATCGAAACCGAACAGATGACCAGGGACGACGGCACGTCGTTAAGAACGGAACTCTTCCATCCAGAGAGATCACCACGGGCGCGGGGCCGATCGAAGTTGCTCGTTGTGATGGGAGCCACGGCCGACGGAAAGAAGGAATTGATCGCCGTCCTTGATGGTTATCGCGAAAGCAAGCAGTGCAGGAGCGAGCTGCTCTTGGACATGAAGAACCGCGGTTTGCGACGCGCGCCGAAGATCGCCGTTGGCGACGGAGCGCTCGGCTTCTGGGCCGCTCTTCGCGCGATCTTTCCCAAGACGAAGGAACAACGCTGCTGGGTCCACAAGACGGCCAACGTGCTCAACAAGATGCCAAAGAGTGTTCAGCCGAAGGCGAAGAGAGACCTGCACGAGATCTGGCAAGCGGAGACCAAGGAGACGGCGGGGATGGCTTTCGGCGAATTCATCGAGAAATACCAAGCCAAATACCAGGCAGCCAGTGAATGCCTGGCGAAAGACCGTGATGTGTTGCTGTCGTTCTATGACTTCCCGGCCGAACACTGGGGCCACCTACGAACGACCAACCCGATCGAGTCGACGTTCGCGACGATTCGGCTTCGTCATCGCAAGACAAAGGGCAACGGAACGCGGCGGGCGAGCCTGGCGATGATGTTCAAGCTCGCTCAATCAGCTTCCAAGAAATGGAGACGCCTGCGAGCTCACGAAAAGATCACATTTGTCATTGAAGGACGAGTATTCAAAGACGAAATCATGCAGGAAATCGCCGCTTGATTCAGCGACTCAGAACACAACATTTGACAGTAGCTCTCAAGCCGATCGCGTTGACGGGGACGCAGTTAAAGAAGCTTCGCGATTGCTATTCTCGCGGTGCCTGCCAGTGATCAAGCCCCGCGCGAGCATCCCAGAGCTTGAGCAGAAAGCCCGACGCCGAGAACGCGACGATCCCACCGGCAACATGTGCGGCAATATCCCAGACATCGAGCCTGCCCCTGAACACGTATTCTTGTAGCAGCTCGCCGATGAATAGCAGGACGGCGACTCCGACAGCGACAGTCACTCGGAAGCTAACTTGCCTTAGTCGCGATCCGTCTTCGCCGAAGTTGCGATCCAGAGCGTCGAAAAAGAGTGCAACTGCGGCACAGAAATCCGGCGCGAATCCCAATACGAAGGTGACCCGGACATCGTCCGACAGGCCGCGGATTCCCCAGATGATTGTGAGCCACCGACGGCGGCGATCAGCTTGATCGAGCGTAACTGAGTTCTCAGTCGCTTACTGTTGTCGGCGATTGGAGCTGCACAGGTTCGGGTAGGTGGTGTTCAAAAAATCGTTTCTATCCGAGAGGGAGCTTCGACGTGGTAGGTGGTAGATTGAGCAGTGTCGAATCCCTACTCCGACCACCGTGCAGTATCTTCACAAGAACTAAAGGGAGATCCCGTGACTGCCACGCCAATCGTCGCGTATTCAGTACGTCTGCCCGATACGGACCCCGGCTATGCGGCGTATAGCGACGCATACGGCTTGGAGATGTCGTTTGACAACGAGTGGCCAATTGAGGCGGTAATAGTGACCCCCGAAACTGTCGTCGATCAGCTACCGATTGATGGACTACGAGACATGGGGGTCTCAGTCGGAATCCGCGATGCCGCAGCAAGCGTCAGTCTTGAGTCTCGGCTTGAGTGGGTTGTCGTAGAACTGGGACGCGACCCTGGTAGTCTCGCCTCTTCGTCCGATACCAAACGCTTGGTGCTGGTGAATTCCGCGGACTCACTGATGAACCTGCTGAAATCATCGAACACCGAGACTCAACAGGTTGGCGCAGTTTCGATATCACTGACGGTAGCCGAGCTCGCGTCGAACCGTCTAGCGATGCTCCGCGACCAACTTGACGCAGCAGGCCGAGACAAAACCCGAATCCTGCTACGACTAGGTAGCGAAGACGATTTTGACGAATCATTGGTCGGTCGCGACAACCTGGATGGAGTCTACGTCGACTCGAGCTCCTACGAAGAGATGCTGGAGATAATGGAAGCGTTCGCTGGCCGGTGAACCAAAATCCATGAATCCCTACGCCCCTCCCGACCCGGCCCTGAAACCCGCGCCGAAGTCGCCGATGTTCAGCGACCAGGACAGGGAGGCGATTTGGGCGATCGCCGCGTATGTGGCGTTTTTTGTGGGCGGGCTTTGGTGGCTCGGTGGGTGAAGCCTACACAGAAGCATCTAGCCTAGCCAGCGGATGCGCTCTTCGTCACTCAGGCACGCAAGTCGCGGCTAATCTCGAAACCCCGACCGAAATGCAGCGACACGAAACCCGACATTGTAGTATCGGTTCTCGGCAACGCCCTGGCCTCGGACCGTGTGGTGACAGTGTTCAGCAATGCTGTCCCAGCCGCCCCCATGACAAACGCGCGTCCCTTTTTGTGGCCAGTTTGAGTCTGGATGCTCATCCCTACACCATTCCCAAACATTTCCTTGCATATCGTAGAGGCCCAATTTGTTAGGCCTCTTCTTACCGACTGGGTGTACCTTGCCCGCGGAATTCTGCCGATACCATGCGTTTTCCCTCAACATTGATGTCAAATCACCCAAGTAGATTAATCCTGCTTGACATGCGTATTGCCATTGAACTGATGTTGGCAACGCAAACACGAAACCTTCAGGAAGCAGTTCCGGGTGAATCTGTTTTAGGCGCTCACAAAACGCGACCGCGTCGTGCCAACTGACGTAGTACATTGGTAGGTTCGCACCAACTCCAACTAATCGCCCAATGCCCTTCTGCGACTCAATGGCAGTCCCCATTACGTGATTCCACTGCTTTTGAGTCACGGGGGTTGTGCTGAGCATGAAGTGGCCATCGATCTGCGATTCGGACGACCAAAGATCGCCAACCCCGAGTTCTATGGTAGCGATCTTCGCAAACTGGAACTCATCTCTCGCATTGAACTTCAGCCGCTCTCTAGCCGCCTTGTTTTGTTGCACCGCTTTGTTCCGGACGCGGGTGCGATTAATCGGTCCTTCAGCGTCTCGCAATGACCGCACAAATTCGGCCATTGTTGAGTGGCGATTCGACTCATCCCAATCCACGGCTTTTTTTAGCGTTTCCTTGATTCGTTGGCTGCAGTCCAACGAATCAACAACCTTGTCTGCTTGTTGAAAGGCAAGCCTACCCAGTTCGCGACCATGCAGTCCAAACAATGCGGTCATCCCGAGTGAAAATACATCGGCGCGAGTGTCAACTCTGTTTGCAGTGTCGAGACTTTCCGGCGCGGCGTAGATAAACGTTCCGAGTGAGCCTGTGCGTGTCCCGCCGGTTGTGTCAGCCGCTCGCACCAAATCAAAGTCTGTGACCTTCGCCTGCTTGTTGCTGGTCAGCAAAATGTTCGAAGGCTTGACATCACGATGAATCAGGTTGGGAACTCTGGCGTGTGCGTAGGTCAACGCGTCGCCGGCCCGGCAAATCACCTCAAGTATTTCATCGCGGCTCAGTTTCTTCGCAAGAACCGCCTCGCGAAAGTCAAAACCATCGATGAACTCCATCACGTAGAAATGGAAGTGCTCGTCGCTGCACTTTGACGCGAGGACCTTCACGATGCTGTCGTGCGCGAGCTCCTTCATGATTCGGGCCCCGCGAAAGAATCGCTCCTTCTT
>JBCBLJ010000962.1:0-2891 GCA_038520195.1 Planctomycetota bacterium | reverse complement strand
ATTTTGAAGGCGTCGCGACGATCGTCCTTAAATTGTTTCAACTCCTTCCCGCAACCGACGCTTTCTTCGGACAGAAGGACTACCAGCAGTTTCGTGTGATTCAGTCCATGGTCGACGACCTCAACGTTCCGACCCGCGTCGTCGCCTGTCCGATCGTTCGAGAACCCGACGGGTTGGCGATGAGCAGCCGAAACCGCTACCTGGGCGATGAGGAACGAACGCGGGCGCTGCGACTCGCGTTCGCCCTCGACGAAGCGAAACAGCAGTTGGTCGATGGTCAGTGCGACGCGGAGGTGCTGCGAGCTACCCTGCGTGACTGCCTTCAACCGGCATCGGGTCCACGCGTCGACTCGATTGACTACGCGGACGTGGCCGATGCCGTGACTCTCAATCCGCTCACAATCATCGACGGCCCGACCGTGTGCTTGATCGCATGCCATGTCGGCTCGACTCGGTTGATCGATAATTTGGTCTGGAATCCACCTCATCACGAAGTGCCTTAACAGGAAGTTCGGCAACATGATTCAACGTATCCTTGTCACCGGTGGCGCCGGTTTTCTTGGCTCCTACCTTTGCGAACGTCTCGTCGAGCAAGGTCACGACGTGATTTGCCTCGATAACTTCTTTACGAGCCAGAAGACCAACGTCTCGCATTTACTCGACAAGCCCAACTTCGAGCTGATTCGGCACGACATTACTCTTCCGATCTTTCTCGAAGTCGATCAGATCTACAACATGGCGTGCCCCGCCGCCCCGGGGCACTACCAGTACAACCCGATCAAGACGATGAAGACGAGTGTGTTGGGGTCGATCAACATGCTCGGAATCGCCAAACGCTGCGGCGCGCGAATCCTCCAAGCGAGCACCAGTGAGGTCTACGGTGACCCTGAAGTGCACCCACAAGTCGAATCGTATCGCGGTAGTGTGAATCCGATCGGCATCCGAGCCTGCTACGACGAAGGCAAGCGGGCCGCAGAAACGCTTTTCATGGACTACCATCGAAGCAACCATGTCGACGTTCGGATCGTGAGGATCTTCAACACCTATGGTCCGCGCATGCATCCCTTTGACGGCCGCGTCGTATCGACCTTCATCCGCCAGGCACTCGAAGCAAAAGACATCACACTGTTCGGAAATGGCAGCCAAACTCGCTCGTTCTGCTATCGCGACGACCTGGTGGATGTGATCATCGCAATGATGAACCAAGACGAGTTCGTTGGGCCGGTCAACATCGGTAACCCCGACGAATTCACGATCAAGGAGTTGGCGGAGCAGGTGATCCAGCTCTCAGGCTCGTCGAGCCAACTGGTACATCGACCGCTTCCATCGGATGACCCGACCCGGCGGCGGCCAGATATTTCGTTGGCCAAAGAGAAGCTCGACTGGGTGCCGAAGGTTCCTCTTTCCCGCGGACTCGCGCAGACAATCGAGTGGTTTCAAACGATCGAGCTGAGCGACTATCGGCCGCCGACGCCAAACTTCAGTTAGCGGCGGGCTCTCACGCGGCACGGGACTTTCAGGCGACACCAGTGACCTGGATCGAGGTAGAGTATTGACCGAAACGCTCCGCCCCCAAAATCGGTTAAAACTGTGTCACGCCTCTGCATCGCTTCTCGCTGCCTCGCGCTCGTCTTCATCTTTACGGTCGCACTTGGTTCGGGGGTCTCCGCCCAAACGGAAACCAAGCGGTCCTCCACCGCCGACAAGAAATCTGCGCCGAAAAAGCCGGAGCCCGACACGGTCGTGGCTTACAAAACGATTGACGGAGTCACGCTTTCGCTGCACGCATTCGTGCCGGCGAAGGCAACGGAATCACCGCGAGCGGCGATCGTGTTTTTCTTTGGCGGCGGATGGAATGGTGGCACACCGAGCCAATTCTATGGACAGAGTCGGCATCTGGCCGACCTCGGCATGGTCTGCTTCTGTGCAGAGTATCGTGTGAAGAGTCGCAACGGGACGACGCCGAAGGAATGTGTCGCGGACGGCAAATCGGCCATCCGCTGGGTGCGCGCGAATGCGAAAGAATTCAACATCGATCCGGCCCGGATCGCCGCCGGTGGCGGGTCTGCTGGCGGCCACGTCGCGGCCGCGACAGCGACGGTGACAGTCTTCGACTCCCCAAGCGATGACACGGAGATCAGTCCGCGACCTAGCGCGTTGGCGCTCTTCAATCCCGTCTACGACAACGGACCGGAAGGCTACGGCCACAGTCGGGTAAAAGACTATTGGCAAAAAATCTCGCCCGCCCACCTGCTCACGAAAGATGTGCCGCCTGCCATCGTCTTTCTCGGTACCAAGGACAAATTAATTCCCGTTAGCACTGCCGAAGCATTTCAGTCGAAAATGAAGGCGTTGGGGGTTCGCTCAGACCTTCACCTCTACAAGGATGCAACGCACGGATTCTTCAACAAGGGTGAAGCTTACGAGGACACGCTCGGAAAAACGGAAGCCTTCTTTCGCTCGTTGGGATATCTCGACTAAACGGACAAACGAAACACGCCGCGGGTTTCTCCCCCGCGGCGTGTTTGTTGGTTGCCTGGCTCGGTCGACGACCGTGCGTTCCGGTTAGTCGCGGAACAGTTCTTGGATGCCGAAGGTGAAGAACGTTCCGAGACCGAAGTTCAGCAACTCTTCCTCTGGCTTGTACTGCAGGATGAGCGTATCTCCGGCTTGGATCAACGGTCGTGAACGCGGATCATTGATGGCCTTGGTCAGGTCGACCTCGATCGCGATCTGTCCGTTGCAGTCGGTCTGTCGCAAGATATAGATTCGACCCGGCGGGACTGTCGCAACAGCGGCTCCCAAGTTTCCGATGCCGCGCCCCGCTCCGGCCGCCTGTCCGTAAGCCCCTTGGCCAACGAGTGCCATTGCCCCCAGAACGTTAAGGTCAT
>JBCBLJ010000463.1:0-6677 GCA_038520195.1 Planctomycetota bacterium | reverse complement strand
CGGTAACGCCCCGCCGCTTTCGCCCGTTCCAGTTGGTCGATGGACGCCGAGTTGCAGCAGCGACTGCAACGTTCCTACCACGAGCAACTGGAACGGGCGAAAGCGGCGGGGCGTTACCGGCGCGCGGCATACATCGCGGCTCATCTTCTCGGCGATTTTCGTTTGGCCGCCGTGACACTCGAACAGGGTGGCCACTTCGCCGAAGCAGCGGTGTTGTATCGCGACAAGTTGCGGCAATCCAATGACGCCGCACGCTGTTTCGCCAGCGCGGGGCAATGGGAACAGGCGGTGCAGTTGTATCGGGATCAAGGTGACTTGGAGCGTGCCGGCGATCTGTTGCGAGAGGTTGGTGAGGAGGCGGCCGCGGTGAAGGCATACGAGGATGCGGCGGATCGTTTGGTCGCGGCCGGTCGCGTGATGGACGCGTCGGAGTTGATCGACAAAAAATTGGACCGCCGCGAGCAGGTCATGCAGTTGCTTTGGTCGCAATGGCCGCGGGGTCTTGATTCGGTCACCACGACAACCCGTGCCTTTGAGCTTCTCTCCGAGAACGCCGAGCACGAGGAAGTGCTTCGCCGGCTGCGTTGGCTCGGCGAGTCGGCCGGTGAAGATCGGTTGGCGGCGGCGACAATTTATCGGGCGGTTGCTAAGTCGACGCCCGACGAGGCCGTTCGCTTGGAAGCGGAAGATGCTTGTCGCGTGATCGCGGTCGAGGCCATCGAAGACGCCTCGCCGCTCGAAATCGATCAGCGCATGGAACTCGTCGGTGCGCTCGATGATCCGCACGGATTGCTCGCTCGCGACGCACGGCGTTTTGCGGACCAACTACGCGGGCGTCGTCGTGAACAAGGGCTTGAAGAGAAGACGAAGCCCAGCTCGAAACGCCCGTCGCTTCGACTTGAATTGGATCGCACCGAGTTGCAGGTTTGGGATCGAGTCGTCTTTGCCGACCTCCTTTCGAAGAGTCACCTACGCGTGATCGGCGCTCGGGAAGGGGAAACGGCAATCCTCACGACGTCGCTTCGAGATGGCCATCAAAGCCGTTTGAGCCTCGAAGGACTGCACCTGGATGCGGCTCCGGCGTTGCGATTTCACTCTTGCGACCATCCTCCCGCGACCTTGCTGGTTTCCGGTTGGGCACCAACGATCAAATCGACATCGAGCTTGCCCAGTGGCATTCTCAACGTCAACCTTTCGCCGCTCGGGCCAGCCGATCAAGTGGCGATCACGTCGACGGGCCAGGTTGCTGGGTTGGAAATCGGGGCCGGCGGGGGCCTGACGTTGGGGCGTCTGGTGGACGGTGAGATTGTTCACGACCAGTCCATTCCAATGCGTTCAAAGTTCCAGGACGTTGTCGATCGCTACGGGCTCCCAGGGCTCGACCTCGTTCGATTGATCGCCGTCGAACGCGAACTCCTGATGATCGGTGGCGAGATGGTGATGCGTCCTCAGCGTGACACCGCTTGGACGCACGCGTTGCGCGCACCCACTTCGATGATCGATGCGTCGTTGCCTTGGACACGCCAGCGTTTTGCGGCCATCGATGAGGAAGGCGTTGTCGTTTATTGGCTCAATGGAAATGCACCCGTACCCGAACCCGTCGCCGAAGGCGAGTATCAGCGAGTGAAGTTGCTTCACGGGGGCATGCTGTTGGCGGTCCGCGAAGACGCGATGGAGTTGTATCAGGCGACGCGAAACGGATACGTGCGATGTCATACGATTGACAAACGGGTACCGGAATCGATCGTTGCGATCTTACCTCGTCCGGAGCGTTTCGAGGTGGTGTTTGAGTCGGGCGAGATAGAGCATTGGAGGGTCGTCAGATAGCTTCGGCCTTCTTTCGGTCAATGTATCGGCGCGAGCGTTGAACCCTGCGGATGGACAACGCGTTTGCATTCGCGATTGCGAATGTTCTGTTTCGAGAATGTCGGCTGGCGGCGAATGGCTGTCACCAATCGGCGAGCGGACCCGAACTGCCATCGGTGGCGTACTTGTATTGTTGATCGCAGAAGCTGTCGGTCATTCCGGCGAGGTATTCGCCGACGACGGCTTTCAACGGGTTGGCGTCGGCTCGGCGTCGGAATCGCAGTGGCAGTCGTGATCGATCGGCGACGAGGACATCAAACATGTCTTTGAGGCGATGGAAAGCGGCGCGCCGAACGGGAATCAGTCTCGGGTGACGATAGACTGCTTCAAACAAGAACGCTTCGAGTTCACCGCGTTCCCGCGCGATCGTCTCGCTATGCTGCAGGCGTACGCCGACGTCACGTAAGTCATCCGAGGAGTGGCCTTCGAAGCGAACCAGGTGTTCGCTGGACTGATTGAGGAAGTCCGTTACCTGCAAATCAATCAGTTCGTGAACGAGCAATTGCCGCTCTTGGGCGCGTCGTTCGGGGCCATGCCTGTCACGAACGGCCTCCAGGGCGCGCCGGATAATGCCGAGGTCAGCCAATTCTTGGAGGGACAACAGACCCATTTGGAGTGCATCATCGACATCGTGCGCGTCATAGGCCATCGAGTCAGCGGCGTCGACGAGTTGGACTTCGAGCGGAGGGGATCGCCCGATCGCCGCTTCGGCTTTGTGCGCGCGAACGTCCTGCCCCGAGAGGACTTCGAGCGTCAGGTTCAGTCCAGGGAACTTTGCGTATCGTTGTTCGAGTTGTTCGACGATGACGAGCGCGAAGCCATTGTGTGAGAATCCTCCGACATCCTGCATGCACTCCGCGAGCGCGTCTTCGCCGCAGTGCCCAAATGGCGGATGACCGATGTCGTGAACGAGCGCGAGTGCTTCGGTCAGGTCTTCGTTCAGTCTCAGCACGCGGGCCATCGTGCGCGCGATCGACGCGACTTCAAAGGTGTGCGTCAGGCGAGTGCGGTGATAAATGCCCATCTCGCCCGTGAAGACCTGCATCTTGCCCGAAAGACGGCGGAACGCACTGCTGTGAAGGATGCGATCGCGGTCTCGCGCGAAGGGGCCCCGGTAATCGTGTTCCGGCTCGTCATAGCGCCGTCCCTCGCCGTCGCGGCTGTAGACCGCGTAGCTTGCCAGGAGGAGGTGTTCACGATCGTCGTATCGCCGGGTGTCCAGCATGGGATCGGTTCGCAGCGGTTAGTACGAGTATCTTGGGTGTTTGGCGCGGAAATCGTAGTGATCTGACGGTGACACGCCCACAGCAATGTGGTCCGTTCGGGGCAATCGGTGGTAAGATGGAATGAGAAAGACCCCCGACTCGTATTGTACGTGAGCGTGTTCGCTTGGACTTTCAGCCCTTTTCTTTGACGTGTGTGACCTGCGGAAGTCGTCTGCGGGTGGCACGCCCTGAACTCGTCGATTCGATTGTCGCTTGCCCAAAGTGTCAATCCATGGTGCAGTTGTCGGTGCCTTCCGCTGAGGGCACCGAGCCGCCGCAGCCTCCGATTGCGCTTGGCCGGAATCCCGTTGACAGCGGTGCGGTGACCGAGGATTCGATCGCGGATCTGAATTTGAGCAGTAGCGACCCGGCGGAAACGCCGCGTGGATTCGCGGGCGAGAAGTCGGAACCGCCAATGGGTCCGCCTGCCGAGTCGCCTTCGTGGCAAAGTGATTCGTCCGCCCGCAGCAAGCGAGTCGCGTTGACGGCCGTGATCGGGCTCGGTTCGGTCGTCTCGTTGGCGATTTTGGCGAGCGTCCTGATGCGTGGAGGGAAGCCCGATCAGGTCGCACAGAACGAAGATCGCGAGACGGTCGAACAACCATTCGGCGACAAGACCCAGGAACTGGGACCCGCCACCGATTCCGACGAGACGCCCGCCGAAGTATCGACCGAGGGTTCGCCCGACGTCGAGAACGCGAGACCCGATGCGTCGGAAGCAAACGGGGTGGACGCTAGCGATTCAACTGTCGGCGAAGTCGATGAAACGGCGACGATGTCTTCGCCGGAGACATTGAATCCCGCGGACGAAATGCCCACCGACCTGTTGCCGAAGAGTCCCCTGTTACCGGACAACCCACTTCTGCCGGACAACCCGCTTCTACCAGACAACCCTTTGGCGGTTCCGAAGGCTGCGGACGATGGCGATGGAATGCCAGAGGACGCGACGCTTCGCGCGCTCAAAGGAGATCTTGCGGACCTCTTCGGCAGCTTCAATCCGGGGCGCGAGCAGCAGACGCCGAACCAACCACCGCCACCAACGATTGAGCAAGTCGCGCTTGAAAAGGCGGCCGACGCCAATGTGGACCCCGACGTCGTGCTCAAGCCGAGTAATGCGATCAACATGCGGCAAGTACTCGGCTCGAAGCTTTGGCTGAAGACGACCAACGACGCCGGATACCCATTCAACGACCTGTTGCTGTTCATCGGTCATTACGCCGGCGCACCGGTGGATGTCGAGTGGGTCTCGTTTGACATCGTCGGACAGCCCATCAACCAGTCGTTGAAGCTCCCGTCGCGGTTGATGACGGTGGAAGAGATTCTCACAACGGTCTGCGATTCGATGGGGGCCGAGTTCGAAGTCCAAGAGAACGCCATCGTCGTGAGGCCCTCCGCCGAACAGTTCGAAGCGGCCGTCAGTGATGCGCTTCGATTCGATGACCTCGGTGACCAAGGGGAATCCGCTGCGGCAGTCGTTCGAACGATGTTGCGAATGGAACCGGCCCGATCGCCTGAAGTGGAGGTACCTGAGAGTCTGGGAGAAAAACAGATTGCCGTCTTGGTCTGTGAGACGATTCGGCAAATGCGCGGGGTGGAGACGAAGATGTCCGCTGACGCGCTCGCTCGTTGGGCAGGAGAGTACCGTCAGCAACTTGCCGGCTGGCGGCCGGTGAGCGGCGGTGTGAGCGGACCCTTGCTCGTGCAGCCGACGACTTTCGGTTCGTTGATACGGTCGACCGCGCGACGCAATTCGGTCACCTGTTTTGTGCGGTGGCAAGATGCGGCACTCGCTCGCCTGACGCCGGTTGATGAGCAGATGCCATTTGCCGGGGACGACGTGACGGCCGAGGAATTGCTGTCGACGGTGCTTTCCCGACATGGGTTGATCGCGAGGTCGGTGGACGCGGACCATTGGTGGGTCGGTTCTCAAGCTTCGTTTGACCGTTTTCCGGTCGTCGTCTGGTTTAACGAAAAGAACGACCCCGCCAAGCGTCTGGAGAGAATCCGCGCGATCCTTGACTCCGCGGGCGATCAGGCTGGCGTCGCCACGTTGGACCCGGTTTCGGGTGCGTGCGTCGCGATCCTACCTCGTTTCCTTCTTCGCCAGGTGCCCCGAGTGCTCGGTGACGAATTGGCTGCCGACAAATAAGCCGAGTCGGGTAGACATCGGGTGCTTATCTTTGTTGTAGAGTTGAATGGAATTCTGCCTGTCTCACATTGGAACTTCTCGACACGATGAAATCCTCTGCGATCACGGTTTGCCTCACCGTCACGCTCGGTGTGATCTGTACGTTCGGCTGCAAACCTGCTGAGACGCCGGAAGACGTCGCGACGTCCGATGTGTCTACGACATCCTTCGGAAAGGGTAACGGTCAAGAAGGAAGCGAGTTGGGGTCGCAAGCGCCCGAGAACGTTGTGCTGATGAAATTCGGGGCGACTTGGTGTCCACCGTGTCGGAAAATCGATCGAGAGCTCGTGAAGTTAGAGCGAATGGGGTTACCGCTAACGATCAAGAAGATCGATGTCGATGAACAACCCGAGCTCGCCGAGCGCTATCGGATCGGCACCATCCCTCGTTTGATCCTATTGAAGGAAGGTCGGAAGATTGGCGACAAGACAGGTTTTATGACGTCTTCTGAACTCTCGGATTGGGTGGAGAGCAACGCGACGGTTCGAGCCAACTCCGCATCCAAGTCTCGCGTTCAATCGAATCCGTTCTTTAGCGAGTAGTCGCGGCCTGGGGCGACCATCCAAAGGTGACGCGATGAAGCTCGGTCTCGGTGCAGCGTCGCTGTGACATCACGCGAATCAATGATGGGACCGACGTGTCTCAAGCCGAGATTGCAACATTGAAAGCGATCGATGCATGGGCTTGTCGGTCGGGCGAGTTGAGTTGACACTATGGGCGGGTCGTGGGCGGCCAAGTGAGACGGCCGTTGAGCAAACTATTGAGGAACCGGAATGCCTGATTTTTTTCAGCACGAGTTGATCACGACGATCCACGACCTTCGCACCGGCAGTCTTGAAAAGTTAGAGTCGATGCTCCGCGTGGCGACGCAGCAGAGCAAAATCGGTTTGGTGTTGCCGGTGACCGCCGACGACATGCGGGCGGAACCGTTTGAGACGATTGTTCGAGAGTTGCAGGACGCGGATTATCTTGCATCGATCGTTGTGACACTTGGCGTCGCGCCGAATGTCGCCGACTATGAAGAGACGTGTCGGAAGGTAGCTCCGCTTGGTAACCGATGCCATGTCCTTTGGACCGATGGCCCGAAAGTGCAATCGCTGTTCGGCGAGTTGATCGACGCGGGCATTCCGGTGTCGACCCCCGGTAAGGGCCGCAGCGTTTGGGCGGCGTTCGGATACTTGCTGGCCGACCCCGACATTGACGTCTTCGTTTTGCATGACTGCGATATCGTGGATTACGATCGCTTCCTGCTGGCGAGGTTGTGCTTGCCGATGGTTCACCCGGCGCTCGATTTTGAGTTTTGCAAAGCCTACTATGCGCGGGTGACTGATCGAATGCATGGCCGCGTGGTTCGGTTG
>JBCBLJ010000157.1:0-13039 GCA_038520195.1 Planctomycetota bacterium | reverse complement strand
GGAGTCGAAAACGTCGGGTTCGATTTGTTGATTGAACAAGTCGACCTGATAGACATCGACGTCTTCCAGCTGAATCAGCTGGTCCGAGGAGCTGATGTTTCCGATCGACCCATTGACGGAAAGGGCCCCACGGTCGGAAGTGCCGAGGTTACCGAGTCGGTCGATCTGACCGTTGTTGAAGTTAAGACGGTTGTTGGCGGCCTCACGGACGAACTCGTCGCCACTCTGCGGATTGCCGGGCGTTGGGTCGATGATCGTTGTGAACTGCAGACTCTCGGCCGCTGTCGACGTCAGCGGACTGTGCAGCGGAGCGTTGTTGAGGGTGATCGCCTCGGTCGCGAAGCGGATGTCAGCCAGGCGGATCGACGAACCCGCGACTTCTTGGGTCTCCCGCAGCCGGAGGCTGAGTTGGTAGGAGCCTTCAGACTTTCCGTTGGATCGAACACGAACAAAATAGGTGTTCTCCGTTTCATTCGATCCCTGCAGCATCACCCGCATCCCCGCGTCCAGCGGATTCGGCGACTCGACGTTGCCAAGTCCGAGTTGGTACAGCGGCTGAACGGCGGCGTCGGGTAGCGTGCTGAACAGCAGCGATCGATCGGTAGCTTCCTGGAACGAGTTGTCGCTTCTCGCAAGCACATTGTTGTTGCTATCGATCAGTTCGACGACCGTGTCCAAGCCCGCATTCGTTTCATCGATGTCGATGAAGACGCCGGTGCCGCCCGTCGCGGTGAAGCTGTAGACGTCAACGTCATCGACGGCCGCGAGTGTGCCTCGGATGTTGAATCCAAGTCGCTCGTTTTCGTCGCTTGCCTTCTCACCCGACGCGAGGTCTCCCACGATCTGCGCAGTCTCAGCGATGGCGTTCGTCGCGATGGAGGCGGGATCGGCGGGTTCAAGTTCGGGCACGTACGCGACGTTCCGATCGTTGACGAACGTTCCCAACCGCAAGCCCTGCCAGTCACCGGGATTCGGTCCCGTGGTCGGCGCAACGGTCTCGTTCTGTGGTTCACCACCGTCGGTGAATCCTGCACCGACCGAAGAGTCTTGCAGGCTCGTGAGAATAACGGGGTTGCCCGGGGTCCCGATCACCTGCAACGTTCCGCCGATGCGATCGTCGATGTCGAGGGGACGTCCCGTACCGACCAATTCCGCTCCGCTGCCGAGCTTGACCACGAGGCTCTGATCGGGATCACTCTTCAGACGGAGTGCACCATAGTAATGGTGCGTCGCGCTGACGACTTGCCCCTCGACAACGTGAACGATGTCGGTGTCATCCCAAACACTGTCGGTCGTCAATAACTCGCTTCGTATCCGAAGCGCATTGTAAGTGTTGTTGTCGAGCTTGTTCGCCGAGATCAGCGGACCCTGGTTGTCCGGATTGGAATCGAACAGGTCGATGCTTCCGGTGGCACGACCGTGATCGAGCACCGCGTGTTGGGTCAACGAGTCGGGGTTGATGCTAAAGGCAGCCCCGTCGTTATCCTCGATGATGTTGTTGACGAGGATCGGCTGGCTACCACGAATGAAAATGGCAGCTGGCTCATTGAAACCGATCCCGTCGCGCGTCGACTCGCTTACGAATCCGTCCGCGTTGTCGATGATGGTCGAATTCGCGATACGAACATCGGCTTGCAGGATCTCGATCGCGTTGAATTCGACAAAGTTACCATTGGTCGGAGTTGAGCCGCCGCCAAATCGGACTTCGGTAAAGTCGAGGCTCGCGGTCGCATCCTGGCGGAAGATCAGACCGCCCCAATCACCGGGCGCCGCTCCGCTGATCCCATCGTTGTTTGTGTCGAACGTTCCACCTGCACCATAGGTGTCGTCCAGTCGACTCGTGAAGATGATTTCGCTACCGTCGACACCTTCCGCGTAGAAGTCCGCCCCGAAAGACGCTTCGATGCGTGATGTCTGGTTCTTGATGATCAGTCCCGGATCGATCGAAAGTCGCGCATCGAAACGGGGGAGGAACCTGGCGCCACCATTTCCGCCATCGGCGAGCAGCCGCTGGGGAAGATCGACGTTTCGACCGTTGTCCTCGTAGTCGGACTCACCGTCGATCAAATCCACCACCAACTCGTAGTCGGTCGTTCCCGGTACCGATCGATAGAGACGGACGCTTTCAAACTCAGCGGGCGCCGCTGGCAGGTTGGTAAGGAAGATAGATCCGTTGGCATCGGCGATGAATGTCGACGTTGGATCGCTCGCTTGCGTTTCACCGCCGGCGACATCAACGAAGGTCAGGCGATACGAGAATCCATCGCCCGCGGTCAGTGAACCGCCCTGCCCGCCATTAACGACGTTGCTGACGGGAATGGCATTTGGTCGGACTTCGGCGGTCAGCAATCCTCCACGAGTGGTACCATCGTCGTTGAAGGAGGTCGTGACACGGTCAAGCTGCGTGACGAAGATGTAATCGGCCGAGCCTGGAATGCTTCGATACAGTCGACGACCCACGAACTCGGCCGGCGTCATCGGAAGGTTTTCCAACTGAAGCGCTCCGAACGATGACGTCACACCACTGGTCGTCGGCAGGCTCGCCAACGACTCACTGCCATCTGCATTGACGTAGGTCAAGCGATAGTCATAGCTAGTCAGCGGGTCGAGCGAGCCCGTACCCATCGGGTTGACGGTGACGCTGAGCACGTCCGGTCGTTCTTCCAGCAGTACCGCGCCGCCAGGCTGTCCGCGCACCACGAGAACTTCGCTTAGCACGTGAACGATGTCGCGGTCGTCGAATCGCCCGCTCACGGTCATCGGCTCAAGTTGTCCCGCCGCTGGCGTTTCGACACGAACGAAGAGCCCGTTGATGCTGTTGCCGATCAGGCGATTCCCCGAAAGCTCTGGGCCCACACGGTCGTAGTCGCTCGTAAACGCTGCCGCCCGTTGAAAGCTCGGCGCGTTAAAGTTGGTTTCTAAGAAACTGTTCGGGTCGGCACTGATCGCGGCGTCGGAGCTATTGGTGATCGTGTTGTAGATCAACGTCGGACGGCTTTCATTCATCTGCAGCGGCGTCACGATCGGTTCGTTCACGTCGATGCTGCCACCGCCGTACTGGATATTCGCGTGGGAGACGAAATCAGGGAAAATGCCCTCGGTTTCCCAAACGGGGCGACCTTCGGAGTAGTCGAAGTCGTTGCGGAACTCGATCCCAGCCCACTGACCGGGCTGCGCGGTCGTCGGAAGCGGATTCGTATCAACGCCCAACGACTCATCGTCCCAACTCGTGAAGAACACTTCCCCCGTACCCGAGGTCTCACCGACAATCACGGGAGTCCCGAGCACCTGCAGCGAAGCGAGCGAGCGGTCCTCGTCGACCGTCTCACTACCGACGCTAATCTTCGCTTCTTTCAGCTTGAAGAGTGCCCCGGCATCGATCATCACCGCGACGCCTTTGGGAACGATGAACTCGGAACCATCTGAAAGTGGCGCGTTGGTTGGCCCACCCCTGCCGATCTCGTAGGCAAGATTGTCTTCGGGAGTGCTGATTAATCCATCGTCACCGGCATTGGGCAGCACGCGGACGATATCGCCTTCGTTGCTTGCGGCAAATGCAGCAGTCAAGGTTTGGTAGGGAGCGTTGATCGATCCGTCGGCGATACTGTTGAGGCCCGCTTTGTCGACAAAGATCACCTTGGCTTGACCCACACCGGCCTGTGCAACGTCACGAGCAACTCGGAACCAATAGTTGAACTCGCCGCCTTCGACGCCGTCGGCATCGCCGTCCAACGCCGTTCCGGTTGAATCGGTCAGCGTCAGTGTGTCACTGGACTTGAAAGTCACTCGCAATTCGTAGCGGCCTTCAGTCACACCGCCGAGTCCACTGCCGGAGATGTTTCCGTTGTACTCATCGTTGCCGCTCGCACTGACGCCGATGATGTAGTCACCGACACCAACGTCGATTCCAATGAATGAGTCTTCGCTAAAGAAGTCATCGTTCTGCGCGATCAGTTCGTACTCGTCGGCCGACGCATCGATGACGCGGTAAAGCTGGACGTGGGTATCTAGCAGGCTGCTTCCGTCGAGACGCTCCGCGAGGGTCTCGATCAGGACTTCGCCACTCTCTTGAGCGGTAAACGAATAGAAATCGACATCGTTGCTCTCGGGTCGATGCAAGCCTTGTCCGAGCGTGACGTCGCTTTGGCTGAGGAACTCGGGCTCGGCGGGCAGGTCCGGGAGGAACTGGTCGCTGTAGAAAATCGAATTCGGCTCGTCGGGACTATCGCCTCCGGCTGCGACACCCTGAGGCAATTCAAACAAGTCACCGATGCCGAGGAGATTGCCCACACCACGGAGCGCTTCGACGAAATAGCTCAGTCGATTGTCGGGCGAGAGTCCATAGCCGTCGAACCAGTTTTCGCCCGCGTCGAGAACGAGAACGCCCTTCGTTTGATCTCGCTCGTTCACTCGGAAAAGACTCAGCGGTGTGTCAGCACCCGCTCCGGTGTCGGCGGAGATGACGAGCGCGCGAAGATCGCCGGTCACAATCTGCAAACCCTCGTCTTCGGTCTCGACGAACTCGACACCGAGACGCTCGCTGTACAGATCCAGCACCTCGCGGACCCGTTGCTCTTGCGCCGGAGTGATGGCGTTTTCGAGCGTGTTCAACTGCGGATCAACGCCATAGATCCGTGCAAAGTTGTAGGGAAATAGATTAATGCCGACCTGAGTATCGGTGAGCCCCGATCGCTGCGGGTCACGACGATTGTCGCGCAGTCCCGGCGCATCGGTCGCACCGGGCCACTCTGGAATGATCGGATCGGTGCTTTGAATGAGACCTTCGGTGACGGTGACGCTCTGCGTTCCGCCACTGAACGTGGTTCCCAATGGGATCGCCTGGCTGAACGTGTCTCCGCCTCCGCCACCACTTGGAACGACCGAGGGCGCTGCGGGCAGCGCGTCCGAACGACCGACGCGTAGTCGATAGGTGCCCGAGTTATCGTTCGCCGCTGCGGGGGCGAGTTCGGAGAGGTCGTCCTCAAATGTGAGAACGGCGCGATGAACGGTCGGGTCGTATTCCACCGAGATTGGCAGGATGACCGTGTCGTCAGTGTTCTCCACCGTCTCTTCGGTGTAGATCAGCTTGTAGAAGTCAGGGTTGACGACCGGTAATGCGCTGGTGCCGGTGGAGATCGTGCCCGCAAGCGGATTGGAAAGCGGGTCGTCATTGAAATAGACGTGAATCTGATCACGCCGCTGAACCTTCGTGCCTGCGTTGTCTTCGATCGGTTGAGGCACAACCGAGACGACGCGCGGTCCGACCTCTACTTCAAAGCGAACCAATTCCTGTGGTCGGGCATCGTCGAGCGGATCGTTGACAGTGAGCAGATCGCCGGTGACATCTCGGACGCCCACGATGCCCGCCTGCGTATCATCGAAACCCGCCAATTCGACGATGTATTGGTCGTCGGGAAGCGTCTCGGCGAAGCGGGCGACAATGATGTTGGTGCCGTCGTCGTCTTCAAAACCGAGGAAACCCGGCGTCACGACTTGGCTACCGTTGTCGAATGATCCGTCACCCAAAGAGCGACGGAACTGGATGCCCGCCAGCGTCGCACCGTCGATCAGATCGCCGCCGAACCGAAACTTCAGTTCCGTCGGGGCGGTCGATAGAACATTGTTATCGTCCAAATCGAACTGCTCGCCCGAGTTGGCCGACACAGCGATCAATTCAGCGGCAAGAAGTTCCCTGCGTTCCAAGGCTTCCAAACGCGAACGACGCGATGACTTGTGAGCAGACTTCAGCTGAAGGTTTCGTCGAGAGGTCATAGGTGACCTTTGCCTAAAACAATGTGGAAAAAACGGTAGGACAAAGAACGGATTGCCGCGATCAATGCGGCGAATCAATCCGTTCGAATAAAGGCGGGAATGGTTAACTTAATCATTCAATGATGTATCCAACTCGCTCTCCCAATCGGTGAGAGCATTGTCGATCGAAGTTTCACTGGAGGAATCAAACACACTATCAACTAATTGGTCGGTTGCCGTATCCGAAGCGACTGAATCGATCGATAAACCGGCGGTTAACAAGGAGTCCGTCGTGTCGAGCAGCGTATCGACGGCCTGTTCACCTTCGGGCTCGGACGTCACGGCGAACACATTTGACGTCGGCAGGAAGTCCGAAGAAGCGGCCGCGAACGCGGTCGTCGAGGAGAGCGAAGTGATTTGCTCGCCCTCGCCACCGCCATTGGCGTTGAGCGCCAATTGGTTGATGACCGCCAGCGCGTCGGCCGCCGAGACGAAGCCGTCGCCGTTGACGTCGAGGAAGTCCGGCGGCGGGGCACCGATTTCGGAGACCGGTACGGCACCGGGGGTCGCTTGCCGAGACAGGAAGTTGATGACTCGCAGAGCATCGATCGGCGAAACCACGCCGTCCGCTGTCACGTCCGCTTCCTGGCCCTGAATCGGGTTCTGGTACTGCGAACGCGTCAGTTCGAGCGTCACGGTCGTGAGTTGGCTCGTGCGCGTCGTGGTGTCGATCGCTCGGTACTGGAATGAATCGGTTTGCCCGACCGTTCCCGAGGTGTTCACGTACACGAACGTGCCGTCTTCGTTGACCGTCAGGCTACCCAGTTGCGGCTGGGTTACCGAAGCCAAATCGACCGTGATGGCATCGCCGTCGGCGTCGGAGTCGTTTCGCAGCAGGCCTTCGGCGGGATTGAGGACTCGCAGTGTCGAGCCGATCGCGACGTTGTATCCGTCCGCGACCGAGACCGGTGCGTCCGGCACCGGCGCGATCGTCAGCGTGAAGAAGTCGTTCACCAGGAAGCTTCCGTCGGTGGCTTCCAACTCGATGTCGACCGAGCCTGATTGGTCCGGCTCGGGCACGATCTGCATCTGATCGCCGACAAAGTTGATCGACTGCACCAGTGGGTGGTCAATGATTTGTTGGGCCGTCGGTCGAAGGACCGTCCCCAGTCGAGCGACGACGTAGGTGAGCGCGTCGCCATCGGGGTCACGGAAGACATTCGCCAGTTCACTCACCACCGTTTGGTCTTCGATGCCCGACAATGGGTCAAGCGAACCGATGACGATCGGTGAATCATTGTCGTTGTTGATCGTGATCGGGATGTTCTGTTCGACGAACAGTCCCATCGGGTCGGTCGCCGTCACCGTGAGTTGGACCGTGCCGAACGCGAAGGCCGGACGAGTCAGGGTCAACGTGGACCCATCGAGTTCGGCTTCGACGATCGCCGAGTTGCTACTGTTGACGGCGAACTGAAGCACGTCATTTTCAGGATCGGAGAACCAAGTGTTCAGATCGAACTGGTCGGACTGAGCATTTGGCTTGCTCTCTTCGAAAGTCAGGCTCGTCGTATTTGGATCGCCATTGACACCGACGAAGAGCGGCGCGTTGTTCTCTCCACCGACTTCCAGTGAGACGACACCGGTCGATTCAGCGCCGAGGTTATCGACGACTCGATAGGTAAAGTTGTCTGGTCCGCTGTAAAGTGGCGGCGGGCGATACACCAATTCGTCGCCCTCAAGGTCGACACGACCACCGCGTGGCGTTTGGACCGGGAACTGTCCCGGTGCGAGGTCGATCGTTTGACTCTCCGGAGGATCGATTTCGTTCTGTGGTCCCGGCGTATCGTTGTCCAAGATTCCGATCGAACCGTTCATGCCCCGAATCGGAATTCGCAGGATTTGATCCTCGGTTGCATTGAAGGAATCGTTGCCGACGATCGGAGCATCGTTGACCGGGTTGATGGTCAGCGACACCGTGCCCGGTTTCGCGGCGGCTTCGGAGATTTGATTGCCGCCCGGAACATCCGCAACGATAAAGTTGAAGACGTCAGGGTCGGCACCGTTGAAGTCCACCGGCGGCGTGTAGCGAACGCTACGACCATCGGGCTGAATTTCCAGCGTGCCGCCCCGCAGCGACAGCGAGTCATCGCCGTTGGGGCTCGAAACCGATCGGAAGACCAGCAACTGATTGGCTTCGTTGGCGGGACCCGGTGAATAGAACGGATCGATCAACTCTTCGGCGGTGAAGAGGATGACCTGATCTTCATCGATCGTGCGGCTAACAACCACATCGATACTGGTCGCGACCGGCGGATCGTTCACCGGGAGAACATCGATGGTGACGTTAATCGGGTCGGCGTTGACCAACTGTGAGGACGGGTCTTGCGGCTTTTGGTCCGTCACTCGAGCGGTGAACGAGACCGAGCCGACAAAGTCCATGGCGGGACTGAACGTGAACGTTCCATCACTGGAGAGGTTCAACTCACCTGCGAAGACACCGCCGTTGGTGAACAGCTGCCGCACACCCGTGTCGTCGGGGAAGATCGCGACGGCGTCACCCTCGGGATCAACGACGCCGGCCAAGAGTCCGTCGTCTCCGGTGGGCGCGGTTAAAACTCCAGAGCCGTCGAGGGCCTGCAGCACGCGGTCCTCATCCACCGTGAATGTTCGAGCACTCTGATCGGGCGTGAGCGTCGGTGGGGACCCTGGCACGAGCAACAGCTGATAATCTTCGACTTCCCCGCTGAGTGCCAATCCCGTCGGCGACAAATCACCGACGCGCGAAACGCGGAAGCGGGCCGTGGTGTTGGTGACGAACAGCGGGTCCGGCGAAGAGTCGGGGAAGTAGGTGTCGAGCGTAAAGGTCTGCACTCCACCGATGTCGCTGAAGATGACTTCGTCTCGAGGCGTTGCGGTGGTCGGATCCGCGCCGGGTTCGAAGAACAGGATTTGCTCTTCATCTTCCCAATCGCCATCGGCGTCGTAGTCGATCCAGCCTTGCAGTACGCCACCACCGGTCACCGAAACGGTGATCGGAAGCACCGTGTTGGGGTTCAAGACTCCACTCGGGTTTTCGGGGCTGATGAACGACACGCCGTCTTCATCATCGCCGCTGATCTGCAAACTCGTTCCGACGATGTTCACGCCCGCGGGTCGAACCGGGCTTTCCTCCAACGCCGTGATCATCGCCGCCAAGATCGACTCGACAGTCAAATCAGCCGGCTGGATCGCGTAGTTGTCTTCGTCGAAGCGACCGTCCAGGTCGAATTCCAACGTCGCCGTGGTGATGCCGGTGTCGATTGTGACGGTGTCGCCATCTCGGGTCGCTGGGTCCACCAACTCCGATTGGACGTTGACCGAAGCGTTGCCGCCCACGATCGCCACGCTGAACAACGCTCCGGTGCTTGAGACGTCTGTCACGGAGTCATCGCCATCGGCACCCGCCGAAGCGAGCCCCGAAGGATCGGCATCGACTTGTGAACCGAGGAACAGGTCCGTGCCAACGACGTGGCGGGCCCCATCGTTTTCCAGTGCCGTCGGATAGCGTCCGGGAACACCACCGACGGGGTCCGCGGCATCACCGAAGTCCAAGCCGGCGGTCGGCATCAGGATCGTGAATTGCGTCGTGCTGTCTTCACGATTGGCTCGAAGCGGTTGGCCTTGAATGTCGCGGATGGCCGGCAGGAAGAACGTCGTCACCGGGCCTTCGAAAATCAATCCATTTTCGACGAACAACGTCGCTCCGCCGCGGTCTTCGGCTTGCAGCGTCGTCACGTTGCCGGCAGGGCCGGTGTTGACGGAGTTGATTGCACGAAGCAGAGCCTGTTTGACTTCCGCGTCACTGAAGGCTGGCGAAATCCGAACCGGAATCGCACCACCGGGGACGCCCGTCAGAATCAGCGTCGGTGCCTGAGTCACGTCAACCAGCGTGCCGGGCAAATCCTGCAAGGCGACTTGACCGTCGGCGTTGACCGATGCCGACAGGTTCAGACCGCCGTTGTTGTTAGTGATGGCCGCCGCGAGGCTGTTGGCGACCTCCAGGGTCGAGCTTCCTGGCTGGAACGGAACGGCGACGTTCCCGGTCGTGATGCCGCCGCCGTTGTTGACCGATTCAAACTCATAGCTGACGGACAAGTTGCCTTGGCGAATGGTCAGGATTTCGCCGTCACTGACGACACCGCGTTGCGTGGTGAGTTCCGAATTGGTGGTGTCGATCCGATCGTTTTGAATCCTTCCGAGTGAGATCTGGCCGCCGCCAAGATAGGAAGCGGTGATGCCCGCACCGGAGTTGTTGATGGCACCAACGACCGCCGCGCTGAGCGTATCGACGTCATCGAATCGGGTGAATCCGATTCGGCCCGCGTTCGGGTCGTTCAACACGCCATCGTCGTCGAACTCCAGGTTGATCGGCGTACCGACATCATCAAAGACCGTGATGAAGTCGCCGTCGTCAGGAGTCCCGAACGGTACTCGGAGCAGCAGCGGACCGAAGATTTCGAGCGTCGAGGGACCGGTCACGTCGGGCGATCCGATGACTTGAAGGCTCGAACCGGAAACGGCCAAGCCCAAGCCGGCTTCGCCACCGACGGTGAGCAGTGCGCCTGGCACGACGCTGATCTCGTTCGGGCTCAAACCCGCGATCGTCGGAATACGGATCGCGTTGGCCACCAGTCCGGCGAGTTCTTCGCCCGTCGTCAAACGTGTGAGGTCGATGGGAATGTTGTTCGCATCGACGCCATCGTCGAGGATCGATCCATCGGCTTGCCGTTCGTCGGTTCGGTTCAATTCGAAGACGACTTGATCCGTCTCGTCGTTCGGTGTGAAGACGATCTGTTCGCCATCGGTCGGCACACGACTCACGCTGACCGGACGCAACTGACCGGCCGGGACATTGACCAACCCTGTGTCGGGCAGATTGAGATAGACGACTTGACCAACGATGAGCGGATTCAGGTTCAGTGCGGACTGTTGAATCGCTGCCTGGATCGCCGTCGCCACTTCGGCCGTGTTGAGCGGTTCGTTACCGACGCCAAGCGGAGGCGTGATGTCGATCGGAACGGCACCTGGCGCGGCGGGTGTGTTGACGTCAACGAACTGGAATTGCTCGTTGTTGGAGCCATCGTTGATCTGGAAAGAATCGCCGACGGCGACGCCGCCGATTCCGGCACCCGAACTTGGAACTTGCAGACCGATGGTTCGCGATGCCGCGATCAAGCCACTGGTCGAAACATCGGCGCGGGAGCCTTGCTCGGCTCCGACGACGACCGACGTGCCGACGACTCGAACGTCGACATCGAGGGTTTGGGCCGGGTCGTCGACCACTGCCTGAATCGCCGCGGCGATGTTGTTCGCGATCGTCGTCAAGAACGCTTCCAGTTCTTCTTCATCCACCGGTGTTGGGTCGGTCGGAAGTGCGACCGGATTCGCGACCGTCGTTCCATCGGAGTCGAACTCGAAGACTGCGACGGGGTTCACTCCGTCGTTGATCGAAAAGACACCGCCGTCGCTGAGACCGCCCTGGTTCGTGCCGACCGTCGGAACTTCCAGCGTGATCGGCTCGGGCATTTGAATCTGGAAGCCCGATTCGAATTCGAAGACGACCTGGCCGCCGTTGCTGTCGGTGATCGTGACTTGTTCACCATCGGAGACTTCCGCGGCGCTGGGCGCGATCACAACCGTGCGATCGGTGTTGTTCAGTTGAATGCGATAGGCACGATCGTTGTCCCAGATTCCCGCCAAAGGCGTGAGTGTGATGATGTGTTTGGTTTCATCGAAGTTGAAGGTGTAATCGATCCCTTCGACCAGAAGACGCTCGTCTTCGAACAACGTCACGTTCGCACCTTCGCGGCGGACGCCCGGAATCTCAGCGACGACCACGGTGTTGTTATCGATGCCCGATCCGGTGAAGGGATCCGATGCGTCGCCGGCGTCCCGCAACTGAATACGGAATTCCTCAAACACGCCCTCGGTCAAGTTGATAAAGCTCGTGTTGGGATCGGTGTCCAACCCTCGAGCATCGTCGTCACGCGGCGCTTCGGAGATCGCAACGGGACCGACGAAGTCGGCCAGCTCTTCGGACCCACGATCGCCGAAGACCGACGAACCTTGACCGGTGTTGCTGAACAACGGGTTGTCGACACGCAAGACGTTTGTCACGTCGCGGAGCGGCGCGAGCACGTTGCTGATCGGAATACCGACCGATTGCTTGAGATTCGCAAACTCGCTTCGTTCGATCAGCGAATCGATGTTGCTATCGATCGCGGGCGAAAACGGAGCTGGCAGGAAGTTGTCACCCGTAGGATTGACCAGCGTGTCGGCGTCATCCGGTGTGACGACGTTGAAGTCGTCGGTCCCGCCGTTGACGTTGCTCGGCCCGACCGCCGCATTGGTGGTCAGTCCGACCGACTCGCTGAACTTCGATTGATGCAGATGCGGCTGAGTCTCGTCGTACTGGAAGACGCTGCCCACAACCACCACTTCCTGAACCTTGTTCTGGACGTTCGGGCTGTTGGTGCCAAAGCCAGCCGCGCGAGATTCCGCGACCACCACGCTTTCGTGAAGATTGACGAACACGTTGTTGAGGATCGCGGGGCTCGCACCCGTACCGACCAGGATTCCCGTTTCGTTGATGATTTGATCGGTGTCAGAGCCGGCAACCGGGTCCAACGTCAGACCGGCGGCGATCGCCTCCGGACTCAGTTCGATCTTGGCAATGTTCTCCAAGAAAACGTACTGCTCGGTCGTGCCGTTCTCGGGGGTGCCACGCTGGTTGTGGCCAAAGCCGAGTTGGTCGCCACCTGGGCCAATCTGAGTGTTGAACTCGTAGGTGGCTGGGTTGACGATGCCGTCACGGTGAGGGAAGAAGATCCGCGGATTGTTCTCAATGCCTTGCCGGATCAGGTTATTGATGCCTGGGTTGTCGCCGGCGGCACCGCCCAGTGCGGTCGCACGCACCCCAGCGATCGGGCCCGGCGCGTCGACCGAATCGTTGTTCTGCAACGAGCCTTCGGCATTAATGCCGTCGGCGATCGCACGCATGATGTCGGGCAACCGCGCGGTCTCGCTCAGTGGGATGTTCTGACCGAAGGTGTATGTGACCTGGTTCGTTCGTGTGGCGGCCGGCGCGTTGGGATCAAGGTCAGGAATCTGAGTGACGGTGAACGAAGTGCCAATCAAGTCGGTGCCACGAATGCCCTTGTCGGCAGTACGTCCGCCGGGGTTCCGCGCGGCACCACCGTCGGCACTGATCACCGCGGTTCGCGGCGCGAAGGTTTCCAGGTTGATGGTG
>JBCBLJ010000714.1:0-4373 GCA_038520195.1 Planctomycetota bacterium | reverse complement strand
GGTGTCAGGAACCAAAAATGCGAAGCACCCTACGGGCCATTTGGTTTTTGGTTCCTGACACCGTTTCCGTAGCCAACCCTAAAGTCAAGCTGTAACGGACCACTAGCACGCGTGACGTTCGCCATGTCCGATGATGAGTCCGATCCAATCCTTCGACACGCCGACGACGTCTGGAGGTTGGTCTATCGCTTGCTCAATGACCCGGAAGATGCGCGGGAGTGTTATCAGCAAACACTTCTGGAAGCGGTTCAGCTTCGCCGCGCCGAAGTAACCCATTGGCCGGCACTCCTGAAGCGAATCGCGACCCGTCGTGCGATGGACACCCTGAGATCGCGTTATCGCAGACGACGACTTTTTGCGGACGTCGAGTTCCCTGAGCCGTCGCTCGACAGCCCGCCGGGATCGGAACTGGAGTTTGCTGAGCTACGTGAGCACGTGCGTCAGGTACTCGTGACCCTGCCTGCCTCGCAGGCCGAAGCGTTCATCTTACGTCACCTCGAACAACTTACAACCGACGAGATCGGCGAGCAACTTGGTCTCTCGACGAGTCATGTTCGCGTGTTGATTCATCGCGCGATGAAGTGCGTGCGTGAGTCGCTTCCGGCTTCCCTTCGTCCCGTATCGACTCTTGCGGAGGAAACGTCCGATGAATGATGCCGAAGACCAAGAATTCGCGGAGAGGATACGGCGAGCATTTCATGCTCAGGAGATTCCGCCGCGTCCCGCGGACCAGTCATCGACGATGCGACGCGAAACACATGCGCCCATTGCCGGGCTCGCATTGGTGGTGCCTCTGACCGTCGCACTGGTGGGAGTTCTAATTGCAATCGCAACTTGGCCCGACTCGAAGGAGACGAAGCGAAGCGAGCAGTCGGAGTCGTCTCGGACGGTCAAGGTGGATTCGGAGACGAAGCCATCCGAACCCCGCGCCACCGAACTGGTCGATGATGCGTTATCGGAGACCGTTATCGAGCCTCGGCCTTCGCTGGCATCGCCACCAGGTGAATTCGAGCCTAATCTCGCGTCGGATGTTGTCGTATCGGACGATGACGAGAGCCCCGCGCATGAAGAGGCGTCGCGTGCCGGACCGCTTCGCAAGACCGTTGAGTTGATCAACCGATGTTTTGCGGACAAGCGTGTTCGGCCGGAACAACTCGCGTCGTCTCTGGTTCCTTGGTTAGCGAAGGAAGGACACGAAGAGCAGCAGCGTGCAAGTCTCCGCCGCGCGCTGGCGGAGGTTGGAATGCCGTCCGGGGTGAAGTCCGTCGAACTTGTGAAGCCGCAAACGGAATCCTGGCTGCAAGATCCGTCCCGTCTGATGTTTCGCTATCGGTACAATCCGGCGCAGTTGCAATCGAATATCCGTGACATCGTTAACGCGTGGCACGGCGACGCTATTTTTGACCCTGTGCTCGACGCGATTCGCGATGATCGCGACGGACCCCGGGTGGACTTGCGGAGGGAACTTTTCGCGAAGTTTGATGGAGAGCTGTTGGTGACGGTGGATCGGCACAGAATTCAGGGCGAGGAACGAATCCTGTTCGCGATCGGGCTGACTGATGAAACGGACGTGCGGAAAGCGGTGGAGCGTTGTGTGCGGCTAGAACCGGAAGTCGAGAAACACAAGGTCGGACGCTCAACGGTCTTCGACTGCGGCGGCGTGGCACTGTGCGTCGCGGAGGGCTACCTGTTGATTTCTGACGTAAAATGGGTGCTGAGCGCTCTTGGTCGGCGATCCGACGGTGGCTGATCGGATCCGTTACATTTCATTCGCTGGCACCGTGCTCGCTGTACCGTGCGATGGAAACCACTGCGGAGCGAATGGAAGTGGAACTCGGACCTGTATCCTCTGTCGATCGCGTGAATCGGTTTGCCGTGTCGTTACCTATTCTGCTGGTGATGCTCGCGTTGCCCGTTGCGACACGGGCGGAATCGCCCAACGTGTTGTTCATTGCGATCGATGATCTCAATACTTGGGTTGGTTGCATCAAGGGGCATCCGAACGCGAAGACGCCGAACATCGATCGGTTGGCGGCCCGCGGTGTCTTGTTCACAAACGCCCATTGTCAGGCACCGATCTGCGGTCCCAGTCGTGCGAGCGTTTTCTCCGGTTTGTTGCCGACGACATCGGGTATCTATGGGCAGATCTCGGACAAGCAGCTGCGGCAAGCGAGCGAGATCATGGGCAAGGTGACCTTCCTGCCGGATTACTTTGAGCGGCACGGCTACAAAACGCTTGCCTGCGGCAAGCTCTTTCACAACGGTGACAGAGCGGGCTTCTTCGATGACTGGGGAGGCCATGCGAGTTTCGGTCCCAAGCCTGAAGAGCGGTTCAAGTACGATCCGGCTTGGTTTCCCGAGAAGATCGGCGGCACGCAAACGGATTGGGGTGTGTTCCCCGATCGCGACGACTTGATGCCGGACTACAAGATCGCCCAGTACGGTGTGAAGCGTTTGCAGGAAAAGCACGACAAGCCATTCTTTTTGGCCGTCGGGTTCATGCGCCCGCATGTCCCCTGGTACTGCCCGCAGAAGTGGTTCGACATGCATCCGATCGAAGAGGTCCAGTTGCCGCCGTACCTCAAAACGGACTTCGACGATATTCCTGACATGTCACGCCGCGTGAATGAATTGCCCGCGATGCCGACGACCGAATGGGCGATCAAGAACAACGAGTGGAAGAACATCGTGCAAGCCTATCTTGCATGCACAACGTTTGTCGACGCGCAAGTGGGGAAGGTGCTCGATGCTCTTGATGCCAGTAAATACAGGGACAACACGATCGTCGTGTTATGGTCCGATCACGGCTACCACGTGGGTGAAAAGAACCGTTTCGCAAAACAAGCCCTCTGGGATCGTGCAACACGGGTGCCGTTAGTCATTGCGACGCCGAAGGCGAAACAGGGAGTGTGTGACGCCAGTGTCGGGTTGATTGACCTCTACCCGACTCTACTTGATCTTTGCTCTTTGCCAGCCAATTCGATGAACGAAGGGAAGTCGCTTTCGCCGCTGGTGCGCGACCCCGGCTCGAAATGGGACTGGCCGTCGATCACGTCCCATGGGCAACACAATCATGCTGTCCAGTTGTCCGAAGGTCGCTACTACGAATACGAAGATGGATCGAAGGAATACTACTCGCATCGTTCCGATCCAAACGAGTGGCACAATGCAATGGTCGGTGACGATGCCTCGAAGACGGAACATCTTCGGGTGCCCGCGATCAAAGGCATGGTTCCAAAACGCCCCGCGGAGCCCTCCAAGTTCAACAAGTATCCAATCAATGAATACTTCCTGGCCAAATGAGAGCGAGACTGTTTTCGGCAACAGGATTGGCTTTGCAGACGCCGGTCGCCTCGCGCGGATGGCATGCTTTCGATGCTAAACGGTATCGTTCCGCTTTGCATTAGTTGCCCCTGTGTCCGCGAGCCAGGGGCAATCTGTTTATCCAGTCGATGCGAGCTGGTGACAGAGTGTTTAAGCTTGTTATCGCACCCGGCCGTTAAGCTGGTCCTCGCCCCATCCCACCTCTCCACAAAGACTCGCCATGCGTTCTCTCACTCTACTTGCTGTTCTTTTGTTAGTCGTTCCCGCTACCGCTGCCGACGTAAATGTCGGGGACAAAGCCCCAGGATTCGAAGCCGTCGACGATTCGGGTGAAACTTGGAAGTCGGCCGATCATATCGGTAAGAAGATTGTCGTCGTTTACTTTTACCCCGCAGATATGACCGGTGGTTGCACCGCGCAAGCTTGCGGGTATCGCGACAACATGGATGCGCTCAAGAAAGCCGGTGTGGAGGTCGTGGGGGTGAGCGGCGATTCGGCCGAAAATCATCAACTCTTCAAGAAAGAACATGACTTGAATTTCACGCTGCTCGCTGACGGCGATGGCGCGGTCGCCAAGAAATTCGGCGTCCCCGTTTCACTCGGTGAGAAGACCGTCAAAAAGCTGATTGGCGGCAAGAACGCCGCACTGGTGCGGACGGCAACGGCAAAACGATGGACCTTCGTGATCGACCTGAAAGGCAACATCGTTCACAAAGACGCCAAAGTGAAGGCAAAGCAAGACCCGGAGAAGATTTTGGAAGTTGTGAAGAAGTTGAAAGTTGAAAGTTGAGAGGTTTAGCGTTTGAGTTCTAGACGCTTCTCGAGCTTCGTTCGCAGTTGTTTGATGGTTGCTGCGTTGGTGTCGGCGACGTTGGTCGATTCACCCTTGCCTTGGTGATCGTACAGCTCAATGTGACCGTCGCTGTGTTCGATCATTCGGTAGCGATCCGTGCGGATCGTTGTGGCTTTGGATCGGTAAGCGATCGCAGGGTGCCCGCTGATGGCGGGATCGTTCATGATTTTGGTCATTGAAACACCGTGAACGTCCT
>JBCBLJ010001093.1:0-2133 GCA_038520195.1 Planctomycetota bacterium | reverse complement strand
GTGCCTTTCCAGTTTCCGACGACGAGGTACCGTCCGTCATCGGTGACCGAAGGGGAGAAACCCCATTTGGGATGCTCGGGCGTTTCGATGATCAATTCATCTTCGCTTTGATCGGTCCCGAGGGTGTGAAAGTACATCCGTTGGTTTTCGTTGGTTCCGGTCAACTCGGCGCCCTCGACCGGCTCGCTGTAGCGAGAGTAGAAGAAACCGCGGTTGTCTGGGACCCAAGCGACGGAGCTGAATTTAACCCAGCGGACGACATCTTCGGTGTCTTTGCCACTTGCGACATCGCGAACACGCCAAGTCCGCCAGTCACTTCCACCGTCGGCGATCGCGTAGGCGATCAAGGTTCCGTCATCGGTGGTTGCGGTTCCCGCCAAAGCCACGGTCCCGTCCTCGCTGAGGGTGTTCGGATCGATCAGCACATCGCGATCGGCGTCTAAGCCATCGGCCTTGTAGAGAATGCTTTGGTCCTGAAGCCCGTCGTTGTGCGTGTAGAAGTATCGATCCCCGCGACGCCGTGGCAGGCCATAGCGTTCATAGTTCCACAATTTTTCGAGTCGCGCACGCATCGCCTCGCGGCCGGGTATCGCATCGAGATAGCTTCGGGTGACTTTGTTCTGTGCCGCGACCCATTCGGCCGTCTCTTCGCTCTCGGTGTCTTCGAGCCAGCGGTACGGGTCTTTCACGGTGATGCCGTGGTAGGCATCTTCGACATCGCCGGTCTTCGTCTCTGGATATTTCAAATTGGTTTCCCCAGCTTGGGCGACCGCCTCAGAAGGGCAGGAAAGAGAAAGCGGCACCAGCAGGCCGAGCATTGCGCAAAGACGGGGATTCAAGATCATGTGGCTGAGTCCGTGGTTGGTTGCTGTTTCAAGCCGTCAATTGCTCTAACATAACCCAAGCGGTCCGGGTTTCGCACCGGTAGCGGCGGTGGGCGTGAGAGGATGAACGGGGCAAGCAAAGGATGATTGGGGCGTGAGCGAAGGAGCCGGTGCGCGTCGACGGAGTCGGATGTTTGGCCGCGGCATTTCGCGTCACGGCGTGCTCGGTTCGTGGCTGCATCGTTATCCCTGCGTGGCGGTCGCTTCGGCGGCGGTGGTCGGTGTGGTGGCCGATCGAAGCTGTTTCGATTCCTTTGCCGCGAGCGTCCTTTTTTGGGGAACGCTGATCACGCTTGCCATCATTGCGCCCGGGCGTTTCTTGTCGCGTCGGCTGGGCCAGTGGGCTCGGCTGGGCCAGTGGGCTCGGCTGGCGGCAACCGCCACGGCGGTGACGGGGGCATTTGGTTTGTGGCATGCCTGGGATGAACTTCGCTATCGTTCGGCAAGTCTACCGATCCCTGCCGTCGGCGATCAGCAACCAGCGGTCATCCGTGGGCGACTGACAACGATGGTGACGTTGCGGCCAAATCCGCTGCTCCGTTCAGCGGGCGAGGCGTCACCATGGCAAAGCCAGCTCGAAATCGAACTGGAGGCGATGCGTGAAGGCGAATCGTTTCGGAGCGTTCGCGGCAAGGTGCTCGTCTTTGTTGACGGCGATCACACGGAGAGGTCGCCGGGCGACCGATTAGAGATTTATGGCTGGTTGAAGGGAATCGCTGGGCCGACAAATCCCGGGGCCACCGATCGACGAGACTTCTATCGTCGCAAGGGTTTGCATGCTCGACTGGAAGCAAAGAACGCCGGCGCCATGACGGTGTTGGAGCGATCGGACGGCATTTTGGGAGGGGCGATCGCCACGATCGCGCGTTCCGGTCGTGAGTCATTGCTGCGTCACACCGATGAAACGACCGGGCCACTGGCAATCGCGTTGGTGATCGGCCAGCGCGAGTTCGTCGACGGCCCAACGCGCGACGCGTTGCTGGCGACCGGCACGGCGCATCTTCTATCGGTCAGCGGATTGCATCTGGCGATCATCGTGTTGGTTGCCGGTTGGATCATTTCAGCGTTGGGGATTCCTGCGTCGCTACGGCTTGTTCTGATCGTCGGAATCAGCGCTCTCTACGTCGTCGTCACCGGCAACCGTCCTCCGGTTTTTCGCGCCGCCATTCTCGTCGGGACGCTGTTGGTCGCGACCAGCCTTCGGAGGACCAGCCAACCGTTCAACTTGCTCGGCGTCGCGGCGTTGGTG
>JBCBLJ010000965.1:0-2862 GCA_038520195.1 Planctomycetota bacterium | reverse complement strand
GCGTTGTGATTCGGCCAGCGGGAGAGGAACTGCTTCGTTGCTTTTGCCGCCAACGCGTGTTCAGCACTGCCGCGTAGGCAGCGAATCGCTTGAGCAAGTGCGCGTGGAACATTCGTTCGCGACCAACCTGACCACAACGACGCTCCACGCGCACTTGCTCAAGCGATTCGCTGCCTACGCGGCAGTGCTGAACACGCGTTGGCGGCAAAAGCAACGAAGCAGTTCCTCTCCCGCTGGCCGAATCACAACGCAGCCACCGAGGTGATTCTGCTCTCGCTCGATCACCCCGTGTTTGAGGTCAATGATTTCGTGGACTGGATGGACCTTGTCGCGCCAGACAAATGGCCGCCAGCCCTTTTGGCCGTCACGCTCTCGGAGTCCCTCGAGCCAAAGCTGTTTCGTCTCGCGTCGCAACGATTGGCGGTCTCCGACGCGACCGGACAACACACCGCCGAAGCGCTGACTCGTCTTTCAGAATCCGAGCAGTTCGCATCAGCCGAACAACTAGCCGCCTCCATTCTGGCCCTGGACGGCGAGTCCGCAAGATTGCAGCCGATGGCGTGCGAATCCATCGGCCGGTGGGCCGGACGTACCGACCGTTGGTCGATGCTCGCCTTACACGCCGAGACGGTGCAGCCATCGAACGACGGTCGAAGAACACCGCACCTCGAACGGCTCTTTGCGGAAGCGCTGACGCGAGAAGGAAACGCCGCAACGGCAATGCGGTGGTGGGCGCACGTGGTCGATCAGCGCGGAGCGACCGACTTCGCCACACGACTACGCCTTGCCGAGTGCTGTGTCGCCGAAGCGAGTATCGACGATGCCAAAAAGCGTGTCGAACAAGCGCGAAGCGTCGCCACGAAACCTGGCGCGCGAACGCTGTTGGATTTCTTGGCCGCTGACCTCGAGATTCGGACCCTGGAGTTTGACGCCGCTCGACGCCGCTACGAAGCCATCATTCGTGAAGCCTCCGTCACCGCCGAACTTCGCGGCCGAGCCCAGTGGATGATCGGCGAAACCTACCTGATGCAAGAACGCTTTTCCTCCGCCATCGACGCTTATCGCAGGGTCGAGGGGCTCGACCCCGACGGGCGATTTGTTCCCCCATCACTCCTGCAAGCGGGGAAGGCATTTGAACAATTGGGGCGGACACGTGAGGCCGCCGTTTGTTATGGGGCGCTGGTGAGCCGTTTTGCCGAGAGCCATCATGCCTCGCTGGCTCGACGGCGGCTCACCGAACTCCCGGTGGACCAAGAAAAACAATCGATTCGGCGTTGAGACAATGAAACACAACCGTCGCTCCTCCGTGAAACTTCGACCCGAACCGCAACGTCGCCGCGCGATTGGGTTTGCAGCTCATGTCATGCCGCTGTTCGTTTTCGCCGGCGGACTCTGCTGGTTCGTGGGGATGCGGGATGCCAATGCGCAGAATCCCTATCCGCAAAACCCTTATGGGAACGGCTTCAGCAATGCTCAGCCGATCAACAACTTCGGCGGCCAACCCGCACCCAGCCAGCCCGATTTTCGAGTCGCCGCACAACCGACCACGGCACCGGCAACGTCCAGCATCCCCGCAGTTCCGTTCGATGCCGGCGCGGCTTCACCGGCCGACGCTCCACCAACGGAGGCTTCCGACGAGGCGACCGGATCATCTTGGCTCAAGACACCGGCCTTTGTCCAAAAGATTGCGTCCGGTGGCTGGCTCATGTTGCCGCTCGCCCTGTGCTCTTTGGTCGTTTTGGCCCTCTCGCTCGAGCGACTCGTCTCGCTCCGCCGTGGCCGAGTCATACCACGTCCCTTCGTTCGCCGTTTCACAGAGTGTGTGGAGGATGGCGTGCTGAGCTACGAGGAAGCAACCGAGCTTTGCAAGGAATTTGACTGCCCCGTGAGCGAGGTCTTTCGCGCGGCGCTACGGCGTTGGGGTCGCCCGATGTTCGAAATCGAGCAGGCCGTGATGGACGCCGGCGATCGTGTCTCGGAAAATCTCCGCAAATACCTACGAGTGTTTCATGCGATCAGCAATGTCGCGCCGCTGATCGGGCTGCTCGGCACCGTTATCGGGATGATACAAGCCTTTGAAGTGATCAGCGATCAGCAGACGCTCGGCCAGCCCGAAGCTTTGGCCAGCGGGATCAGTACGGCCCTCATGACCACCGCCGGAGGGTTGACGGTCGCCATCCCAGCGTACCTTGCCTACATGTACTTCAGCAGTAAATCCGATCGCTACTTAGGCGAGATCGAAAAGCTGTGTCAGCGTGTGATCGACTGCATCTCCGCGGAGGGATTGGAAAACGTTGGCGGACGATCGAAGAAACGCAAAGCCGCCTAGCGACGCGATCTCGCCGCCACGGAATTCAAGCGAAGCAATCGTTTGGTGCCCGAACCAAAGGGAAAAGGATGCCCAAGGGAAACAGGTCTCACGAAGACGTCACCATCAATCTAACGCCGATGATTGATGTCGTTTTCCTGCTCGTCATTTTCTTTATGGTGGGCAGCAAATTCAGCGAGTCCGAAAGTAGCGTCAACGTCAACGTCCCCGCGGGCAGCGCCAATGCGATGTCTCGAACGCCGGACACACGCATCATCGACGTTGCCGCCGATGGCACCGTGAAACTCGATCAGTCGCCGCTCACGCTCGACCAACTACGAGCCACGCTCGAGAGCCAACACGAAGCGTACCCGGGGTTGCAAGTCGCTGTTCGAGGCGAAGGAACAAGTTCGTTTCAGCGAGTGTTCGAGGTCATGCAACTGGTCGGACGCATCGGAATCAAGCTTGATGTCGCGGCCAAGATCGATCCGGGAGGCGGAGGGCGACGACGTTGACCGACCTTCGACCAGACGCTCTCTGGCGCGACCCGCGTC
>JBCBLJ010000818.1:0-3750 GCA_038520195.1 Planctomycetota bacterium | reverse complement strand
CATCTATCGAGCCGGAATCAATGAAACGCTTTCTGTGAATCCAATTGGCCTGATCGACTCGGTGTTTGATGTTGACGGCGATGCGCTGAGCACGCGTCTCGCAGCCAATGCCGTGAATGGTACTCCAGACGTGGCCGCCAATGGCTCTTTCACGTATTCCCCCGCGTCGAGCTTCTTTGGCACCGATGTCTTTTCGTACGAGGGTGGCGATGGCACGCTGTGGTCAAACGCCGCAAGCGTTTTTGTCAACGTTGAACACGCCCCTGTCGCAGTCGGTGACTCATTCTCGACCGATGAAGACATCTCACTTCCGATCGCTATCTCGGCTTTGTTGGTCAACGACAGTGACTTCGATGGAGGCACGGTGAGTCTCGAATCTTTCACACCACCGACATTTGGTTCGCTTGTCGATGATGGAAACGGGAATCTCACCTATACACCAGTGCCAAACTACAACGGCACCGACAGCTTCACGTATGTGGCGACCGACGGTGAACACCTCAGCAACGTGGTCACTGTCAGCCTCTCGGTCACGGCGACGAACGATCTGCCTACCGCGAACGATGCCAACTACGTCTACGTATGGGATGCAGGTGGTGTGCTCACTGTTAGCTCGGCCGCGGGCGTTTTGGCAAACGACTACGATGTGGACGGGGATCCACTGACCGTCACGAATGCGTCGCCCGCGAACGTCGGTACTGCAAACGTGTCCTCGGACGGGTCGTTTACGTATGAGCCCCCGGACGGATTTGGCGGCACGGCATCATTTACTTACACGGCAAATGACGCGACGGGCGACTCCGCTGCTGCGACTGTCTCCATCCAAGTCACACATCGTCCCGTTGCGTTGGGCGAAACTTACGCCGTCACCGAAGACATCGTCTTTGTGTCAGCGACGAGCGTGCTTGCCAATGATGCGGATGCGGACGGCGACACACTTACGGTTGAGTTAGGCGAGGCACCTCTCCATGGCCAGCTGGCACTCGAGCCTGATGGGAATTTCACCTACACGCCCGACGATGACTTCAGTGGGACTGACCAGTTCATCTATCGTGCGACCGATAGCCTATCCGCTTCGGAATGGGTGACAGTCCTGCTCGATGTTCAAGCCGTGAACGATGCGCCCCTCAGTACGAATGACGCGTTCAACAGTCCAGAGGATGAAGTCCTGCACCGAATCGCCCCAGGTGTACTTGGCAACGATAGCGACCCCGAAGGCGCGACACTAACGGCCCATCTTCACTCCGCGCCCGACCCCAGGTTGGCGTTCAATTCTGATGGATCGTTCACGTTCACACCCGAGAGCGACTCGAACACTCCATTCGTGTTTGAGTATTACACGAACGATGGGGAACTCGACTCTCCAATCGCACGAGTGACGCTTTCAATTGATCCTGTCAATGATCAGCCAGTCGCCCTGCCTGACACGTACGCTGTGGATGAGGACACGCCGCTCGTCGTCACGGGGTTGGGAGTCTTGGAGAATGACTCCGACGTCGACAACAATCTCTCGGAGCTTGTGGTTACGGAGTTGTCGGCGCCCGGCTCCGGTTCGCTCTCTCTGAATGCCGACGGAACGTTCACATACCTACCCGAGGCGAACTTCACAGGCGAGGTAACTTTTACCTACAAAGTCAACGATGGTGAAGCGGATTCGCTGGTCGCGGACGCAACGATCATGGTGAGCCCGGTCAATGATGCTCCAGTTGCGACTGGAGACCAGCTAACTGGCACCGAAGACACGCCGGAGGTGATGACGGTGCAGTCTCTAACGGCAAACGACTTCGATCTGGAAGGTCAGTCACTCGCAGTCGAGCTCTACACGAATCTCGGTCTGGGAATCGCCGACCAAAACGGTCTCGCAGTCGACAACGGTGACGGGACGATAACCTTCACGCCTCACCAGGACTTTGTTGGGGTAGGAGTCTTTCACTATCGAGTCACCGATGGCGAGCTCTTTAGCGACGTCGGACAAGTTCAGATCACATTTTCCGCAGTCAACGATGCACCAGTTGGCTCTGACGATCCCGCGACAGGTGTCATTTACGAAACGCTCGAGAATACGACACTCGAAATCGATGCCGCCAACGGTGTGCTGATCAATGACACCGACGTCGAAGCGGATGCTCTTACGGCTCAACTCACGAGTTCGGGGGCCGGTGAAGTCGACCTCAGCTCCGACGGTTCCTTCGTCTATACGCCACCGCAATTCTTTTTCGGCGAAGACAGTTTCACCTATCAACCAGTTGACGGTTCGCTCACTGGCAGCGAAGCAACCGCCACTATCACCGTCATCAACACCAACGATCCCCCGATCGCTGGAAATGACTTTTTCAGTATTCCAGAAGACGGAACCATCACGCGTTCGACCCTCAACGGGGTCTTGGAAAATGACATCGATTGGGATGGAGACCTTTTGACGATTGAAGAATTCAATCCGATGGGGCAGTACCTCAATCTCGGGCCGGGTGGCGAGTTTTCCTACACGCCACCCGCGGACTTCAATGGAGTCCGAACGTTCTACTACCGCACGAATGACGGGACCATCGACAGCAATGACGCGACGATTCAGATCACCGTCACGCCGGTCAACGATGCGCCGGTCGCCTACGCTGACAACTACTCTGTCTCCGAAAACAACACTCTTGTCATCGATGGTTTCGGAGTTGGTGAGAATGACATTGATGTTGATGGAGACGATCTGACCTATCAGGTGATTGATGCTCCCGAAGGACAACTTACATTCAGTCCGGACGGCACGTTCGAATACGTTCCCGCAGCGGGGTTCATCGGTCTGGATAGCTTTACCTATCAGGCATCCGATGGGGTGTCGGACAGCAACGTCGCGACGGTGACCGTCGAGGTCGTTGCCCCAAAATTCTTTGTGGTCGATGCGACGAGCGACTCAGTCTATCGGTACGGAGCGTCAACCAACTTCATTGACTCAGAGAGTCTGGAGTCAGCAAACTCGAATCCAACGGGAACGGCGAGCGATCTCGCCGGACATCGGATCTGGGTCGTTAACGACTCCGGTAGTGATGCGGACGTCTTTATCTACGACGAAGAGGGGCAGCTAGTTGGAGAGTGGAACGTGCCCAACGTGGTCAACCCCGTTGGGATCGCCACCGACGAGATAGGTGTGTGGATCGTCGACAATGACAGTGACTCGATCCATTTCTTCGACGCGGGGGCAAGCGTTGAGGATGGCACTCACTTTGCAACATACACTTTGCCCTTGGATCCCCAGAATAGTCAGCCGACTGGCCTGACCACCGATGGCAGCCACCTGTGGGTCACGGACGACGGAGTAAACCGTGTGTTCGTGTATGACATGGCTGGCATCTCTCTTGGAAGTTGGAGGCTCGATGTGGTGAATCAGTCGCCCGTGGGTATCACGCTCGATCCTTCCGGCGGCAACGATCTCTGGGTAGTCGATCAGGATGATCTCTCGATCTTCCGATACGCTCTTGGCAGGACATTTCTATCGGGCGATCAAGTTGCCACTGGAGCGTCGCCCCTCGCCGCGTCGAACGCCGATCCTCAGGGCATCGCGGATCCGCCCGCCGAGTACAGCTTCTTCGCCAACCACGATTCGTTCATCAGCCGCCGAAGTAGTTCACGGAACTACAACAGCTACAACTTTCTGAACGCGATCAACGATCATCCGGACATCCAGTATCCCTATCTCAAGTTTGACCTGTCCTCGCTATCCGGAGCAGTCACTTCGGCCCGGCTTGAATTCACGGTCAT
>JBCBLJ010001170.1:0-1778 GCA_038520195.1 Planctomycetota bacterium | reverse complement strand
GTCGGCCGGCGCGACAGCCCCGCCATGTAAAGGTTCGTCAATCTCTCTCGCGGGCTCTTGCCCGACTGTGAAAGCCGATTGAGAAAGCTGCCCGCATCAAGGCTTGTCGCCTGACGCGTCAACTCGCCATTGAAGAGCATCAACGCCTGAGGGATCGAACCGTCGAAGGTTGTCGCTTCGTCGCCCTCGTCGGTGCCAAACGTGACCACGAATTGTCGCAGCCACTCGCGGCGTTTCCGCTCCTGCTGCTCGTAGGTCCCGCGAGACGTTCCTCCCGATGCCGACACCAAAGACTGGTACAACTGCTCGGCACTCATCTGACGCAAATAGAATCGCGAGAACTTCGGGGTCTCGCCGATCGACGGGTCATCGATTTGGTTTTTGCTGCTCAGCACCGATGCAAGCGAGTAAGGCTTTGAGAGTGTGATCCAGGTGATCAAGTCCTTCAGGTTGTAGCTCGAACCGCGGAATTCGGCGGCCAAGCTTTTCAACAACTCCGGATGGGTCGCGTTTCGGTGTGGGCCCATGTCATCGATGGGTTTCGTGAATCCATAACCCAGGAACATCGACCAGTATCGGTTGACGGCCATCAAGTCCATCGCTTCGCTGGCGAGCATCAAGCGGCCGAGTTCTTGTCGACGATTGACATCTTCCAGGTAACCGCTCTTGGGGATTTCGGTGCCATCGGTGAACACGGGGTAAGCCACCCGCGTCATGCCATTCCGCATCTCATAGAAGACCAAGGCGTCGTTAGCATCGTTCGCCTCCCCGGCAAAGTCTTCGCTGACAAGTTCGGCGTGACTGATGTCTCGCGTCCCGTCCACGAATCGCCGCAGCGCACGTGTCTGACGGAAGAACGAATTGAACTCCCAGAACTTTTGCTGCTTCCAGTCGTTAAACGGATGATTGTGGCACTGAGTGCACTGGACCTGCTGACCGAGGAAGATTCGCGAGACGCTGCTCGCGGCCAACACTCCCTTTTCCTCATTGACTTTGCCGATCAAGAAGTTGACGGCTCCGTTAAATCCTTCGCTGCCGGGCTTAGTGGTTCCTTCCGCTGTGACCAATTCGTAGACCAAGCGATCGTAAGTCTTGTTGGCCGCGAAGGAGTCGCGCAAGTACTTCGTCATCCCGTCCCGGTTAGTCAGGTCACGACGGTCCATTCCGCCCCCGCGACCGATCAACAGGTTCGTCCAAACGGTCGCCCAATGGTTCGCATACTCTTCGGTGTATTTGTCATCGTGGAGCAGCTTGTCGACGAGTTTGCGCTTTTTGTCCGCATCGCGGTCCGACGTGAACTCCCTCAGTTCTTCCAGCGTCGGAATGCGCCCGATCACATCGAGGTAGACTCGACGACACCAAATCGCATCGGCTGCTTCCTTTGCGGGCGCGATCTCGTAGTCCGCCCAGCCTTGAGCGATCGCGGCATCGATCATCGCAACTTGAGGAGGCGCCGATGTCTTGGCCAACGCGACCGAGATCGGTAGCGACACCAAGGCGGCCACAAGCAAGAGCATCTGGTTAAAAGTTCGCATTCCGCATCCAGCGTCAAAAAGGACTCATCTGATCAAAAGTCCAGACCACGTGGCCGGACGGAGACTCGGGCAGGCCGATTCGCCCGCAGTGCGTCTCGCACCGCATCACTCGGTGCCGTATCGCACCACCGGGCCTCGATTTACGAACGCATCACGCCCGTAAATGGTACCTGACCGAATTTGTGAATTGTCGCTGGCGACCACATTGTTGCCAGCCAAAACCCCCCAGATCGGTCGATATCG
>JBCBLJ010001079.1:0-2223 GCA_038520195.1 Planctomycetota bacterium | reverse complement strand
GCATGTTCCTGTTTGGATTCCCCGGCAACGGCAAGACTTCGATTGCGGAGCGCGTGACCGGTGCGTTCGGGAAATACATTTGGATCCCCAGAGCAATCGACGTCGACGGCGACATTCTTCGAGTCTTTGACCCGATGAACCACGTCGAAGCACCCGCCGAAGAAATGTCAGGCCTGCTCGACATCGGAGGGTTTGACAAGCGATGGGTGCGCATTGAACGTCCCACCATCATCGCCGGTGGTGAGTTGACCATGGAAATGCTGGAGGTCCTCTGCAACCCCGAGACCAACATCAGCGAAGCGCCGTTGCAGCTCAAAAGCAACTGTGGAACGCTTGTGATCGATGACTTCGGTCGACAAAAAATGAGGGTCGACGAACTGCTCAACCGTTGGATCGTTCCGCTCGAAAAGCGTTACGACTTCCTCAACATGGCGAGTGGAAAAAAGATCCAAGTCCCCTTCGATCAGTTGGTCATCTTTAGTACCAACCTTGAACCCAAAGACCTCGTCGATGACGCGTTCTTGCGTCGAATCCCCTATAAGATTGAGGTCGAGAATCCACCCGAAGAGGACTTTCGGAAGCTGTTTGAAATCATGTGCCGGGTCACCAAGATTCCTTACAATCCGGAACCCATCGACTACCTGATCAAAACACACTACCTGCCCATTGATCGGCCGTTTCGTAACTGCCAGCCTCGCGACTTGTTGCTGCAGGTTCGCAACTATTGCCTCTACAATGACTTTGAAGTCGAACTCAAAAATGAGTACTTCGATTTCGCGTGTGACAACTATTTCTCCGTTATGTAGTGGGCCAAAGCAAAGCTCGTTTGTAGACTCATCGGATATCTTTCACTCAAAGAGGTAGCCGATGGCTCGCGATCGACGCCGAACACGGATGACTCCCCCACCAAACGATGGCTGGGCGATCGGAACCGTGGTCACCCTCGTGGTTTCCAGCCTTGCGATGGGCTTGGCCCAGTATCTGGGCGAGGCAGCCGAGGAAAAACGTCGAATGGAAGCGATACGCGACACCGTGTTGGAGTCTCTCGAGGAAGCCGATCAGGTGCCAACGTCTCTCCTGATGCTGACCGGCACCGACGTCGATGAGTTTCGCGCCGCCGAAGCCGCCCTTAAGGAGTCGAAGAGCAGTTGGCCAAGGGACAGCCAACCAAAGGACAGCCAACCAAGGGACAGGCGGGCCGCTTTGGTCGACGCAATCTCCAGCGCGGAGTGATCTTGCACCTCATCCAGATTGAGTGCAGGGACACCGTACCGCGTTGCTCATCTGAAGCCGCGACAAACCACGAGTCTCGTAGACTCAATGCAATGCTTCGGATGGGAAAGCTTAAACCCACGATTCAGCTCATCCCACTATTAGGTCCCGTTGGTCGCTCGGTTTCGCCGCAGTTTGCGTTGCCGCAGGCCCCATTCCAGGACGCCTAAGGGCGCCACGAAACTCAGCCAGGCGGAGACCTGGTACGTGAACTCGTGATCCATTCCGATCGTGCTCAGCGAGAGGTTGATCAAACGCAAAAACACCGCCGAGAGAATCAAGACATAGCTGCGAAGTATCCAGCGGCGGTGCTGCTCAAAATTCCCTATGCGTGCGGCTCGCCAACCGATCCAGGTGCAACCCCACGCGCAAGCGGCGATTGAAGCAAAGCAAATCGCGCCAGAGAGTCCACCGTACGCGTGTGTCGCCATGATCAGGCCGCCCGGAGCTGCCAATCCAAGCACCAGGATCGCATACGCGCGTCCCAGAAGCCGATGAAGTCCCGGCCATCGGACGCGAAGCGTTCGACTGCACTGCAATGCCCCGGAGAACAGGGCGAGCGGTGCGCCGGCAAGATGAGCGAAAAAGCCGAGCCAGTATCCGCTACGATAAAAGAAGTCGCGTTTGCCGCGCAGGAACCCGAACTCGAAGTCCGGGGGCACGTAGTGCGGGTAGGGAGCAAGGATGTGCCAGCCAACCCAAACGGCGAGTCCCAAGAACGTCCACTTGGCGATCCGCTCGATGAAAGGCAACGCGACCTCCCAGCCTGACACTCGTGTTCGATCGGGTTGCGACGGGTTCGGATTCATCACTCCAATATGACTGAACGGTGAGTCACATGACGACCGAAACTCCCGACCCCTACCGAACTCCGGCGGAAGTCGGCGAAGCGACCGCAGCACCGCGATCGATGAAGCCGATCTTACTGGCAGCAGGCATCGCCGGCACGAT
>JBCBLJ010001146.1:0-1931 GCA_038520195.1 Planctomycetota bacterium | reverse complement strand
TAGGATCTGAACGTCAAAGCCGCTTCGGTGGCGGTCAGTCGCAAGACCGTGTCGGGATTTCACTCCGAGCCCGTTCTCGATTTGTTTCCCGTGGCCACTCCTCCCTCGATTCGACGCACGTCTCTTGCAACGCCACCTGCAACCCGAATGGATGGACGAACCGGACATTTCGCCCGAACTCCATCTCGCCGCACTTCGCGGGTTGACCCGTTTGAACGCACTGACCGGTGTCGCGGGGCCGATGTATCGTCATCTTCGCGCTTTAGCGCACCACAATGAGGGCCGGCTGCATCTCCTGGACGTCGCCAGTGGCTCCGGTGATCTTCCGATCGCTTGGGCGAAGCGAGCCCGCCGGGATGGCATCCAGCTTCGCATCACAACGGTCGATATCAGCGAACTTGCGGTCCGAGTCCAAACCGAGCGTGCCGAGCAAGCTGGCGTGGAAATCAACGCGATTCAGCGAGACTGTCTGGCGGATGGATTGCCCGACGGATTCGATGTTTGCACCAACTCCCTTTTCTTCCACCACCTCGAAGACGAGGAGGGAAAACGACTCGCCAAGTTCATGGTCCAATCCGCCGATCACTTTTTGGCGTGCGATCTCGAACGAAGTCGCCTCAATTGGGCCTTGGTGCGGATGGGCGCTCATCTGGCTACCCGTTCGCCGGTCGTGCACGTCGATGCTCGACGCAGCATCGAAGGCGCCTATTCCAAACGCGAATTCGAGACGCTGCTCGAATCCGCACTCGGTCGTTCGGTGCCGGTGCGCCGCGTGTTGCCATGCCGAATGATTGCGTCGATCGGTCGTGAGTCGAGTCCGCTGTGAGGAGTTCCCCGGCAAAACGCGTTTTGGTGATCGGCGGAGGAGTTGCCGGTTCCGCCTGTGCCATGACACTCGCGCGGCGAGGCGTCGACGTGATGCTGATCGAACGTGCGGAGTTTCCTCGGAATAAAGTCTGTGGTTGCTGCCTCGGCCCGCTCGGGGTTCGTGCACTGGAGTCGCTTGGGGTCGCCGAAAAGGCGCGGTCAAGAAGCGAGGTGACAGCCCGATGGATCGGTGCGTTTGATGGTCGACGGGTGGAGCTCACGCTGCCGCACGGACTCGCGATTTCTCGATCGGAGCTCGATCCGATTCTCGTCGATGCCGCGCAATCGGCCGGCGCGGCGTTTTACGAACAAACGGCCGCGAGAGTGGTTGAGGTTTCCGAGCAAGACGTCCGTGTATCGATTGACGACGGGCGACGCTCAGAAGACGACTCGTTCGACGCGGTTGTCCTTGCATCAGGATTGAATGCTCATGGCGGTGCAGGATTGCTGCCATGGTTGGAAAAGCCTTCCGGACCGTTCGGTGTTTCATTCCTTGCTGAGACGCGCGATCGAAGGTTGGAACGGGGCGCGATCTACATAGCATGTGACTCGGCCGGTTATGTCGGGCTTGTCCGCTTGCAGGATGGTACGGTCGATGTCGCTGCGGCGCTGCGGCATGACCCGGCCATGACGAGATCGCCCACTGACCGAATCAATCAGATATTGCGTTCCTCAGGATTCGAATTCGGCGACCTGAAGCCGCTCGGCCCGGTGATGACGGCGCCGCGTCTGCGTCGCCGACGGCGGGCGGGAGAGGGCCGATTGATCGCGATCGGCGACGCCGCTGGCTACGTGGAACCGTTTACCGGGGAAGGCATGACGTGGGCGATGTGCTCTGGAATCGCGGCTGGCAACTTGATCGCGGATATCGCGCCTCAAGACCTAGGGACGAGATGGAGCCATCTGCACGAATCAGAACTTTCGCCGCGCCAGGGCATTTGTCGCCGAATCGCGAGCGCCCTCGAGAGCCGTTGGAAGCGGCGTGTCGCGGCGGGGATCTTGACGACGCTGCCCTCGCTTTCCAAACCGCTCCTGCGCAAGATGAACCAACAGACTTTCGGCGT
>JBCBLJ010000671.1:0-4721 GCA_038520195.1 Planctomycetota bacterium | reverse complement strand
TCTTGCGCTGTCGGCGGCCAGCGTGAGAAAAGCCTTCGATTGCGGATGCAGCGTCATGTCGCGGCCGCCGTCGAAGGCTTTTCTCACGCTGGCCGCCGACAGCGCAAGACCGCCTTGGTATGACATGCCGCTGCACGAGGCACGGCGTGTCTTCAATCAGTTCGAGCCGTTGCTGGGTCCGAAACCCGATGTCCGGCGCGTCGAGGATCATCAGCTCGACGATGGTTTTCGAGTGAGGCTCTATGCCAATGGCGAGCCCCCGCAGCCCGTTGTGATGTACTTTCACGGCGGTGGTTGGGTGCTCGGGGATCTCGAAAGTCATGACCCGTTGTGTCGACGACTGGCGGTCGACTCCGGTTGCACCATTGTCTCGGTGGACTATCGGCTCTCGCCCGAAAGTCCGTTCCCCGGTCCGGTCAATGAGTGCTTCAACGCGACGACGTGGGTCGTTGAGAACGCGGCTCGGCTCAACATCGATGCCACTCGCATCGCCGTCGCGGGCGACAGCGCTGGTGGCCATCTTGCACTCGCCGTATGCCTCAAGGCGCGTGATAGTGGAGGGCCGCCGATCAAGCTTCAGACGCTGTTGTACCCGGTCGTCGAACCCGACTTTGAAACGGAGTCTTACCGTTCGTTCGCGGACGGATATGGTTTGACCCGCGAGACGATGCGTTGGTTCTGGGGGCAATTCCTCGGCAGTCAATCGCCGTCGCCGCTGGCGACACCCCTTCACGCTGCAACCATGGCCGGGCTGCCGCCCGCGATCATCGTCACCGCCGAGTATGACGTGCTTCGAGACGAAGCGACCACCTTGATCCAGAGGCTCCATCGAGACGGCGTCGAGGCCGAGCATCACGCGTGTGACGGAATGCTGCACGGATTCATTCACTTCGCCGGATTCTTCGAAACCGGTTTGCGAGTCGGGCAAACCATCGCGCACGAAATCGGAGAAAGACTGCGAAGCTTTGCATGAGTGCAGACTTTGTCGGTACCGCTCTTGGTGTATCCCTTCGAAGTCTCGCCTGACCGGTATGCTCTCCTAGGTGTTGAGAATCGAGTCGGCGGACGTCGCAATATGCAACCGCGCGAGCCGCTCGGCTTCGTCCGGTCGATCACCGGCAACCGCCGCGACGATCGCCAGGTGCTCGTCGAGCAACTGGTCAGCGTCGCGTTCGGTCACCACCAAGTTGCCGACGAAGCGGTAGCCGACGCTGACACGTCGCAGTGTTTCATTCCCCGACAGACGCAAGAACGATTGGTGAAATACGTACTCGAGTTCGCTTCGCCTTGATCGCGAACGCGGCCCCGTCGTGGCGTGAATCTGGTGTGCCAAATCGCGCAAGCGATCGGTGTCGTCGCGGCTTGCTTTGCGACAGCAAAGTCGGGCCGCCAGACCCTCCAGCACTTCGCGGACACGGTAGGCGTCAAGCAATTCCTGTTTCCCAAACGTGCGCACGACAAAGCCGCGTTGCTTCTCGCTGGCGACGAGGCCCTGTTGCTCAAGCATCTGCAGGCTTTCGCGGATTACGCTCTGCGAAACACCGTAATGTTCCGAAAGCGGCACTTGTCGCAACGGTTCGCCCGGCCGGAGTTTTCCGTTCAGGATGGAACGCTGGATCCGATCGACGACCTTTTGCCGTTGGGTCCGTGAGTCGGGGCGTTTCACCATGTCCTTACTCGCCTTGAGTCACTTCGATCGACTCCATCCGCGAGCTTGGAATCAACTCAATCCCATTCCCTTTGGTCTTCGGGAGGATCGCGACACCCTCGTCGACCGTCACCCCGCGTGCCGCGTCGACCGCGAGCAGCGCGGCGCCGTCGAGATCCGCGTAGTCCAACAGTGGCAGCAGTTGAGCCGCGGCCGAGATTCCGACGGAGCTTTCGACCATGCATCCGATCATGGTCGTCATGCCAAGCTTTCGCGCCTGGCGCAACATTCGAATCGCAGGAGTCATGCCGCCGCACTTGCTGAGCTTGACGTTGATGCCATGAAAGCGCAGGTGACATCGTTCGACGTCGGCTTCCATCAGGCAGCTTTCGTCGGCAATGATCGGCAGCACCGCTTCCTGATAAACACGGCGATGATCTTCTTCAGCTGAATCAGCCGGTAAGGGTTGTTCGATCAGTTCAACGCCGAGCTTTCGCAGCGAGTGTGAGTAGTCGATCGTCTGCTGCGGCGTCCAAGCGCAGTTCGCGTCGACGCGAAACGTCGCCGAAGAATGCCGGCGGAGTTCACCGATGATTTCGAGGTCATGATCGGTCCCGAGTTTGATCTTAAAGGCGGGCCACCAGCGATGCTGATTCATCTTCTCGACCATCCGCTTCGTCGAATCGATTCCGATCGTAAAGCTGGAGTGTACGACGTCTTTCCATGCCAACCCGAGGGCCTCAAACGTGTGCTGACCCGCGAGCTTGCCGAACAGATCGTGTGCGGCCGCATCGATGGCCGCAAGCAAAAACGGCTCCTCGACAAGGAGTGGCTGAAGAAGCCGCCAAAGTTCGTCGGCGGAGTTGCCATCGTATCGCTCGACCATGCCGGAACAGCTTTGCAGCAACGCGACCATCGCTTCGCGATTCACGCCGTAGTAGGCATTCTCGGTGGCCTCGCCAAAACCGCTCACTCCGTCACGCTGCAGTTCAACGATCAGTGATGACTGATGCGTCCGTGATCCCCGCGCGATGGTGAATTCATCCTCCAGTGGCAGTCGGACGAGATGATACCGAACTTTCATGAGAGACTCCGGTCACGTCGTCTCATCACCGCATCGACGAGAGTGTCGGGTCCGTCGCGGTAAACATCACAGACCGGCAGATGGAAAGCCGCGGTCATCCGGTCCCTCTCGGCCTTGATTTCTTCTGGAGAGGCGTTTCGTCCGTTCATCGCGATGCCGATGATCTCCGCGGGCGACCGCAGCGACGCGTTCGTCACGTAGGCATCCATCATCTTCCGGTGCGGATGCAGCCAGACGGTGTCGAGGCCCTTCACGTTCGTTCGCCCGACTTCGTAGCAGTAGATCAGTGCTTGCGGTGCGCAACCGTGAAGCAGCCCCATCGTGACTGCCGAGAAGCTCGGGTGCGAAATGCTGCCCTGTCCCTCGATCACCAGGATATCGTGATGTTCGTGCCGCCGCACAAGCGCCTCGACGGACCCGTTGACGAAATCCGCGACGACGCAGTCGACGGGAATACCATCCCCGCTGATCATGATTCCCGTTTGGCCCGTTGCAACGAAGTGCGCGTCTTCGCCCCGTCGCATGAGTGCCCGCTGAAGTTCCAGTGCAACGACCATTTTGCCAAGACTGCAATCCTGACCAACCGTGTGAATGCGAAGGCATTCGGCCCGAAAAGGCTCGCCGGTCGACGTTGAGTATTCGGCATTGCGACGCACATCGATCAACCGGCATCCGTTCGCTTGCGCGAGCTGTCGGAAATCCGGGTCATCGATCAGAAACTCGTGGGTTCCCGACACGACGTCGAGTCCGCGTGAGAGCGCATCGAGAAGAATCTTCTTCCAGGAGCTCGGGAGCTTCCCACCAACTGTCGCCGTCCCGAGGAAGACCGCGTCCGCGTGCAAACCATCGAGTGACGCAACGACCGGCACATCGCCGACGCCAAAGAGCTCGCGGCTTGATTGAGCGGCGATCCCGCTGTCAAGGATCGCAATCACCTCCGGTCCTCGATACCGCAACAGGCTGATCGCGGTCTTCGCATAAAAGGGGTCCGAGAAACCTTCGGTGAGAAGGACAATCCGGCGATAGGAAGCCAGCTTCTGTCGGTGGCTCTCCAGTTCGTTGAGCGTTGTCTCGTCGCGTTCCATCGATCTCGGCGGGGTGAAGAGATTGTATTATCGATAATAAACGTTAATATCGATCATCGCAAACGCGATTGAACCAAGATCCGGCTTTGAGGAACCGACTTTGATGATCACACCGTTTCACATCGCGATCCCGGTTCGCGACATCGCCGAGTCACGCGATTTCTACGGCGTGAAGATGGGCCTCGAGGAAGGCCGTAGCGACACTCACTGGATCGACTGGAACATGTTCGGGCATCAGGTGGTGACGCATCTCAATCCAAACCTTGGCCCCAGCGGCAAGGTCGAAAGCCACCGCAACCCAGTCGATTCGCATGCGGTTCCCGTTCCGCATTACGGCGTGGTGCTTGAAGTCGACGCGTGGAAGCGGCTCGCCGACCGTGTTCGAACGTTTGTTGACGAATTCATCATCGAACCCTATGTCCGTTTTGAGGGGCAGTCGGGAGAACAGCACACGATGTTCTTTGAGGACCCCAGTGGCAACGCACTCGAGTTTAAAGCGTTCGCCGATATCGAATCACAACTGTTCGCGAAGAGCTGATGTCGGCGTCGCAATGGCTAACGTGGCACTGGCTGATACGATTTTGCGCGCTGCTCGGCTGCATCCTCGCCTCCCAGCTTTGTCCGATCCGGCTTTGCGCGCAGTCGCACCCGAGTGAAAATTTTGTTTCCGAAGTCATGCTCGGGGCCGGACGTTCCTGGCAGACTCCGATTTACGTGCGAGAAAGCGGCATCGAAGGTCCGACGGTCGTTGTGACGGGCGGCATTCACGGCAACGAACCTTCCGGAGCGGCATCGGCCAGGAACGTCCGGCCCCGAGCATGACTTCGGAAACAAAATTTTCACTCGGGTGCGACTGCGCGCAAAGCCGGATCGGACAAAGCTGGGAGGCGAGGATGCAGCCGAG
>JBCBLJ010000850.1:0-3549 GCA_038520195.1 Planctomycetota bacterium | reverse complement strand
GCCGAGGCCACATCGGTCTGGAGGTTCACAGCAACGGCCCGAAGCAAGGCTGGAACCAATGGGCGAAAGGGGCCGTGAGTCGTTGGCGGAACATTCGCGTCAAGGAGATCGGCGCGTAACCCATGCTTTCAAGACTGCTGAATCACAGGGTGCGAAGGAGCCGAATGCTCATCCGATCAAGAACGGTGGCGTGGATGCTTGTGACCTGCGCTGCGTTGCTGGTGACAGGTCCAGCGAGTGCCCAGACGTCGGCCGCCTATGATTTCAACCGAGACATCCGCCCGGTCCTTTCCGGGAAGTGTTTTCATTGCCACGGCCCCGACGCCGCCGGACGCGAAGCGGATTTGCGGCTCGACGATCGCGACGCGGTGATCAACTACGGTGCCATTCTTCCGGGTGAAGCAGATGAAAGCGAACTGATCGTCCGAGTGACAACGGACGATCCGGACCTGCGAATGCCTCCCAAGGGCGATCCACTTTCGGCGGAGCAAATCGCCAAGCTCAAAGCCTGGATTGACGATGGTGCAGCGTATGAAGCGCACTGGTCGTACCAACCACCGAAGTCTCCGGCACCGCCCGTCGTGCGTGGCCACCGCTGGCCCACAAGTGAGTTGGATTACTTTGTCTTGGATCGAATCGAGCGTGCCGGGCTCAGGCCTGCCCCTCAGGCAAAGCCGGCCGTCCTTCTTCGTCGGCTGTATCTCGATCTGATCGGATTACCGCCTTCGGTGGAGGACGTGCGAGCATTCGAAGCGGAGCCAACGAAGCAGCGGTATGAGCAGGAGGTCGACCGTCTGCTGAAGTCAAAACACTTTGGTGAGAAGTGGGCCGCAGGCTGGCTTGACCTCGCCCGCTACGCGGACTCAAACGGCTACCAGCACGACGACCTTCGGACGATGTGGCCTTATCGCGATTGGGTGATCGAGGCGTTGAACGACGACATGCCGTTCGACCAGTTCACGATCGAGCAACTGGCGGGCGATCTGCTACCGAATCCGACCCCAAGCCAGTTGATTGCGACTGGCTTCAATCGCAACGTCCCCACCAATTTCGCGGGCGGCTCCAAGGTAGATGAGGTGAGAGCCAATGTATTACACGATCGCGTGGCAACGACCGGCGCGGTCTGGTTGGGGTTAACATTGGAATGCGCTCAATGTCACGACCACAAGTTCGACGAGATTTCGCAAAAGGAGTACTACCAGTTCTACGCGTATTTCAATCAAGCGATTCCCGAATTCGCCCAACGGGGCGAAGGCATGTTCCGCAAGCACTTTATTGGCCGCGACGTCATGGTCTACGCGTCGGAAGCCGACCGGCAAAAAGGCGCGGAACTGCGGCGAGCGATCGAGAGTGAAGAAAAGCGGATCGCTACCCTTGGGGAAGCAACTGACGGGACCAGCGACCAATCGGGTGAAGAGGTGGCGATCCTGGATTTCGAAGGACCGGATCCTTTCAAGCAGCATACGGCAACTCGAGAGGTAACCACTTCGCTGGTGGAGGAGTCCCCTGGCGGCCAGGGCAGGTATGCCGCTCGGGTCGAGGCGGATGCGGTCACCGAGACCAAGGGATTTTTCGGAACGGGCTATTCCATTCCCGCAACGGACCTATCGCATTCGTCAGAGCTCACGTTCTGGATCAAGACCGACATCGAAAGTCGGTTCAATCTGCAGGTTCACAATGGACGACGCGAAGCGAGTGTCTACGGGTTTTCGACGGTGGGCCTGACTCCGCAACAATGGACGAAGATCGTCGCGCCGCTCGCCGATTTCGTGAAGCCGCGATGGTCGACCCGGGCTGTTGACTGGAAACGCATTCAGAAAGTTCAGATCACTGCGCACGGCTCCGGCCCCTACGATGGGAAATACATTCTGCTCGATGATTTCGTTGGCGTGGCGTCCTCGAAAAGAGCCCAACGCATGAAGCGTGTTGCTCAGTTGCGAGTGGAACTTGCGTCGCTGCAGACTCCCACGATGACGATGAAGGACGGCGAGTCTCCTTCACAGACGCATGTCATGGTGCGCGGAGACTACACCACTCCGGGGGATCCTGTTGAAGCCGGTGTCCTTGCAAACTTGCATCCTTTGGATCCTCATTTTCCTCGCAATCGCCTCGGGTTGGCCAAGTGGTTGGTGAGTGATGCAAACCCGTTGACGCCGCGCGTGGTCGTCAACCGAATCTGGGGTGAAGTCTTTGGCCGTGGCATCGTCACGACTCCCGAAGACTTCGGCATGCAGGGTGAGGCTCCCAGCCACCCTCAACTGCTTGACTGGCTCGCGGTTCGATTCGTGGATCAAGGTTGGTCGGTGAAGCGTCTATTAAAAGTCATCGTGCTGTCGTCGACGTATCAGCAGAGTTCCTCGGCGACCGAGGAGGAGATCCGACTCGATCCGAACAACGAGCTGTATTCCCGCGGCCCGCGTTTTCGCCTCTCCGCCGAGCTTGTTCGGGACAACTTGCTCGCCCTGTCGGGACTCTTGTCGGACAAGATCGGCGGGCCGGTTGTGTACCCGGTCCAGCCCGATGGCGTTTGGAAAGAAATCCCAGGCGCGGATGTTAAACGCTATCCGACCTCCCAGGGCGAAGATCGATATCGGCGGGGCATTTATACCGTGTGGCGGCGCGGCAATCCCTATCCCAGCATGGTCAATTTTGACTTGCCCGAGCGGACCGTCTGCACCACCAAACGAGATCGCTCGAACTCACCTCTTCAAGCTCTGACGCTCTTGAATGATCCTGTCTATGTCGAAATGGCGATCCAGTTGGCAAAGGCGATCGAAGGCTGGAACGGAAGCGATCAAGAGAAGATCACGCGAGCCTTTCGAACGGTCGTTTCTCGGAAGCCCAATGAACGTGAGCGTGAGATTTTGATGAATCTGCTGAAGCAACGGAGTTCGTGGTTCGTCATTGCTCAGACGCTCTTGAACCTCGACGAGACGATAACGAAATCATGACAACTCCAAACACGGACCTCTCTGCAACGCAGCGTTTCCGCAGCCCGCCGTGCTTTTGCCGTGCCATCGATTGGGAGGGGGGGCTGCAAGACCGAGATCACCTGGTGCGCCAACACGAGGAGCCAGAACGGAGAACGCGAATGAGTGTTGGCACCAAACTCAACCGCCGTGACCTGTTGCGTCAAGGCACGCTCGGCATTGGATCCATTGCCCTTTCACATCTACTCTCTCGCGACTTGCAAGCGAGCGCTACCAACGCCCCGAAACGCTGGTTGCATCACGCACCGCGGGCCAAACATGTGATCTTCCTGCACATGGTGGGCGGTCCTTCGCAGATGGACACATTTGACCCCAAGCCGGCGCTGGACAAATGGGATGGACAATCGCTTCCGCGCGAGCTGACCGAGGGTCAGAAGTTCGCCTTCATTACGCCGGAAGCGAGAGTCATCAAATCCCCCTACGAATTTGGGGCGAGAGGTGAGTCGGGAATCGTCATGTCCGAGCTTTTCCCGCACTTGGCGACCGTGGCCGATGAGCTCACCGTGATTCGGAGCATGAAAACGAACGAGATCAACCATGCCTCGGGGGAGTTGTTTTT
>JBCBLJ010000300.1:0-8962 GCA_038520195.1 Planctomycetota bacterium | reverse complement strand
TCTTGCGGATCGTCAACGTAAAGGACGAATCGGGGTCTTGGTGAATCGACTGACAAACACGCGCGACACCGGGCGTGTAGGCCATCGACAAATCGTCCCGCGTCTTCACGGGCGTTTTCGAGTTGACTTCGATCTTGCCGCCAAGGTGCATCAAGAAGACGCGATCAGAGACGTTCACGACCGAGATTCCGTCGACCTGCTCCAGCGCGGTGACGATTTGCTGACCGTGCTCGACCGTGGAAGCGTTGATGGTGATGTCGCGCGAAATCTGTCCGTCGGCCGCTTCGACAATGTCAACGGCCCCGATGAAGCCGTTGGCTTGTCCGATCGCGGTCGTAATCTTGCCGAGCAAGCCCGGCTGATCTCGGTAACGCAATCGAACCGTGATCGCGTAGGACGGGCTATGTAGCATGCTGCTATTCCGAGTAGGTGCGAATGCGGACCGCGCTCGCCTGACCCTGGGGAGTGATGTTGACGCTGATGAATTGATCGCCTGCGGAATGATCGCCATTCACACACACATTTACCGGGCAGTCATCCGCGGCTGCTTCACAATTGCGAACGGGGAAGAGCGATCCGCCGAGCGACTTCAGACTGGCGATGGTCTCGACCATGCCTCCGCCCGCGCCGAGATTGCCGAAATGCCCCTTGGCCGTTGTCACCGACGGTTGCCGCGACACGGGCCCAAAGACCTCCTCGATCGCCGCCGATTCCTGTGCGTCGCACTCGGGCGTCGCCAGTCCATGAGCATGGATGTGTCCGATGTTCTCGACGGGCTCATCGCGTAGCGCCGAACGAAGAACGTTTCGAAACGCGGTGCGCAAATGATCGGAACCGAAAGCGGATCCGACGGCGCTGCTTCCGTACCCGACGACCTCGCCAAGAATGTTTGCGTTGCGTTTTTCGGCGTGTTCGGCGGACTCCAAAATGAGTGCACCGGCGCCTTCACCGAGGACGCTCCCGTCGCGGTCGGCACTGAACGGACGGCTCATCGTGGAAGGATCCTCTTTGTCCTCCGCCAGCGTTTCCTGCATGTCGGCATGCAGTGAGCGCAATGGATGAATCCGTGAGCCGGTCGCGCCGACCACCAACGCGTCGGCGTGCCCGCGGGCGATCGTCGAGTAGGCCTCACTGATCGCGGCGCAAGCGGATGCTTCTCGAACGGTGATCGAATTGTTCGGGCCGCGCAAATCGTTGTAGATGGCGATATGACTCGCCGGCATGTTCGGCAGGTATTTCAGCAGCCAAAGCGGCGTGACCTCGGGTTTGCCGAATTCACCCCAACGCGTGAAATCGAAACCACTCTCGTCAAGACACTTCGCGATTCCGGCAGCGAATTCGATCGGTTGCGACATGATGTAGTCGCAACCGTACAGGACGCCCGTTCGATCACGGTCTCGCGTCTCGCTGTCGAGGCCGGCATCGTGAAGGGCACGTTGGGCGACAGCCACACCCAGCTCGATCTCGCGACACATGAGTTTGCCCCACTTGCGAATCGCCCGCTTCAGCGGTTTTTCGAGTGGGCCGTAGTCTTCAATGTCGCCGGTAAACCCGATCGCTTCGGCACCATGATCGATCGAGAGCACGCCGTGTGGCACCTGCTGGAGTGGTCGGATCGCGCTTTTGAGGGAACGCAAATCCTCGACCAATTCGTCAGGATCATTTCCGAGCGGGCTGACGACTCCGACTCCCGTGATCACCACGCGTCGGGACGAGACGTTTTGCATAGATCAGTCGAAACCGCAAAGGATGGGGACACTCCTGAGCCGCCATTCTATGGATTGTTCCGATCGGCAAAGAGGGGGAGTGTGGGAAGGAATCCGGAACTGGGTGATCAATACCGCCCGCGGTTGGGAGCACTGACGCCGGTAGCAATCTGAGGTGCCAGGGGCGTCGTCGTCAGGTTGTCCGAAGCTCGGCCACGGAATTCGATGAACATCAGGGCGTCGGCCCGACCGGCCGTGGTGCCGGTGAGCATTTCCAGATTCAGCAGCGGCATCGCCGCCTGCGGTCGTTCGGGACTCGCGATGACGCCACACGAGAGCAGTAAAACCATATCCGAAGGCCATCGGAATCTTTCGTGTAGCCGCCAACTAACGACTTGGGGCACGTCGATCCTGGTTCGGTGCTGCTGGGAATTAGGCAAGGGAAGTGCTAGCTCGACGTGCTTCAGTTTGTCCACCTGGTCGATCTCGGCTTTGATCGCACAGTCGATCGCCTTGCCGTCGACGCTCAGGAGCGGACTGATCTCGAGACGATAACCTTCCTGAATCTCGCCCGTTTCGGGCTCATAGGGAGGCCATCCGGTGGCGGCTGGCTTGACGTTTCGCACGTAGTTTCGGCCCCGAGTGCTGGACAGCCGCTGAGTTTGTCCGTTGTGCGTGATCAGGTCGATGGCTTGAACTTGGCGGGCGTCGGACCGCTGCCTGAGCAGATTCAGAACCACCGCAGCGTTTTCTTTGCTCAGCAGCCAGGCCTGGACACCGGGTGAATCGACATTGACGTGCTGCATCAAGAGGTGTGCCCGGCTCCGCCAGTTGGGATTTCCAACGGTCATAACCTTCAGTGACAAAACCTGCGGGGCTTTTTCACCCGCGACGAATCGATCGACAATGCCGGCGACGACCTGATGCATCTCTCGGGTGTGATAGACCATCAACTTGTCGCGGTCGGCGTTCAGAAACCCGAACGGTGACGTAAACCAAACGTCGGTCCCCGTTTCGCGAACGACCCAGTCGACGACCGCTTGCTCGGGGTGGTCATACTGCGTGAGATAGCCGGTGTAGGGACGCAAATCGTAGATGCGCTGCTCCTGACCGGCAGCATTGGGAAGGTCGGATCCGCGCGAGTTGGAGCGTCCGACGCCGGCGGTCGCCGTGCCGCCTGCCGTCGGTGCGGGCATTGCCGGCGTTGCGGCCGCGGGACTTGCGGGCGCCCTCGTGGCTGCGTTGGTCGGGTCGGGCAATCCGATATTTCCCTGTGCGGAGGACTTCGTCGCTGCCGAGGTTCCGACGATGAGCACAAAAGCGACCGACATACGGAGCAAACTCGCTCGGCGAGCGACCGCTTCGCTTGCGGTCTTGTTTTGATTCACGCTCATATTGATTTTTCCGTCGGTGTTGGCTTGCCCATTTCGCTTCGTGGACATCAGCGACGGTCATAGCTTCCAAGGGCTCGACGCAGCAAGGTGATTTGTTTTGCTTGCGTTTTCGGCGCATGGCGGTGATAACACCTTCCACGGCCTGTGCTCGACGGGCCTTCCACGGCGAATGGGGCCCAAAGGTTGAAGCGTTCACAGCGATCGAAACGACGGCTCGAATTGCAACTGCGCAAAACGCAGAAAGAGGCCGACGCGGCGAGGCTCGACGCAAAGGCGGCCGAACTGCAGTTGCGACTTGATCGAATCGACGCCAGCGAATCCTCGAGCGGATCGCTCGAAGCGGCGACGGCGTTCGCCCCCGGGCTCGCCGCATCGATCGGCGACCACGCGCCGCGACGGTCACCCGGTCTGCTTCCATGGAACAGCTGGTCGGATGCCAAGCACATCGTGCAAACGAAACCTCAAGCGGCGCTGAATCGACAAGAGGCCACGGCTCATCGATTCGACGCCGCTCACGTTGTGACTTCACCTCGACGCCCGCATCTCGAAGGTGCTGGCCTGGAAAAGGCATCCGGTTCTTCCGCGGCATCAAGTTCTTCAGGGGTGAATGTCACTCCGCAAGAGAAGGTCGAGACACGCACTCAAGCAGCCCTCGAAACACTTGCCGTCGACCAAGACCCCGAGACCGAAGACCGGCCAACACGACGGCGTCCGGCCGTGTTCGTCAGTGCGCTCGTGCATGTGATGCTGCTCGTCATCTTGGCTTGCTTCACGTTTTCCTCGCACCGCCCCGGCGACCAAGTGGCGATCGCCGGATCGGTGGCGGAAACGGACGAAATTTCCATCGAGTCACTTGAGATTGAAACGGCCGCGATGGAGCCACAAGAGAAGGCGCCGACGCCGACGTTGGCGGAATACGAAGTCAGTGATGTCGGCGAGATTGCAGTGCCCGACGTCACCTCCGATGCCTTGGCGGCCGCGCCAGCGATCGAGGACATGCTATCGACTTCCTCCAGCGCCGCCGCGAAATCGCTCAAGTCGGACTCGCAAGCCACCACCCAGTTCTGCGGTGTCGAGGGCGGCGGCAACCACTTCGTCTATCTCGTCGACAGCAGTGGCAGCATGGGCGACGCGTTTGAATCAGCTCGTCAAGAACTGCTTCGTTCGATCGATGCCCTCGGACCGAAGCAACGTTTCTACGTCATCTTTTTCGACTCTGAACCCGACTACATGCGGCTCGCGTCGCCCAACGCGGATGAGACACGCAGCGCGTACGCGACGCCGCAAAACAAGCGCGCCCTCGCAAGATGGGCGACGTCCATTCGGATGGACCGAGGCAGAGCGCCCTACGACGCGATTCCGTTTGCACTGAAGTTGCGTCCCGACGCGATCTTCCTGCTTTCCGATGGCGAGTTTCCCCAACGGATCGAAGAACTGCTGCAGGAGACAAACCGCATCGACAATCTGTTCGGCGACGACGGGCCGATCAGTCTCGTTCACACGATCGGCTATCACAGTCGCGAAGGCGAAAACCGAATGAAGCGAATCGCCAAGCAAAACGGCGGCCAATACCGCCACGTGCCCAAGCCGTAACGATCACCGCACGCCGGACCGCATCGTCGCCGACAGATTCGGTGCGTGATTTGCGATGCGTCACTTCAATCACCCGTGGATCACATGCCCGCAAGCGTTTTTAGGATCGCGAATTCGGTGATCGATTCCGCGCCCAGCTTTTGCAATGCGGATTGACGACGTCGATCGACGGTACGAGGACTCACCGCCAGCCGAATCGCGATCTCGCGATTGGGAACTCCCTCCGTGGCGAGATTGAGGACCGCCGACTCTTCTCCCGAAAGACGCTCCAGGGAGCGCCGCGCGTTTCGAACCGATCTCTGCTTCCTACACGCTCGTTCACTCACCTCGATGCTCTGATGAATCTCGGCGATCAACGTGTTGGCGTCGACGGGCTCCAACAAGACGCTGGTCGCACCACGTTTCATCGCACTGACAACCAAGGGCACGTCCGGCGTTGAGAGCGTCAAGATTAACGAAAGGCAAATGTCAGCTTCGGTCAGACGCTCACGCAGTTCGAGCCCGCCCATGCGCGGCAGAAGCATCGGCGAAATGATGCAACCGACTTCATCTTGCCGACAACACTGAAGCATCTCTTCAGGGTTCAAGAACCTTCGCGGCTCGATGCCCGAAAACTGAATCGTATGACACAACGAGTCGAGCCGCTCGCGGTCCGCGCCAAGCACAAAAACGGTGGGCTGACGATGATGCTCCAGCGGAGCCACTCGATCCGTTGAATAAGCCATCATGGCCGAAAAGTCACTTTCTCTAGCGAACCAAACTCGAGCGGCGAAAGCCACTTAAGAAGGTGCGCAAATCAGGATGTAGTTCTTCGTGGGGCGAGGCCGCGATCATTCTTGGCCAGCGGCCTGGAGTGTACTCAAACCCGCACTGAAAGACTCCCACATCACACAATCTTTTGCGTGCGACAGCAAAGTTTGATGCATTAACACGGGTGGTCGAAACCCCACATTCACCTTGTCAGCCGGTTCCCTAATCCACGTGTTCGGGGTGTAAGGTGTTCTATCGGTGGGGTGGCAAACTCTCCCACGGCATCTCTGACGAAGTGCTCGCTACGGTCCAGATGTCGGCAGCAAACGAAGACAGTGAGAGACCTCGACCTCACTACGAACTCGCGTCGCAAGATGAGCTCGCATCTTGGTCAGAGTCTCGGGCACACCGCGCGAGGTTGGGGAATCAAGAGAGTGTCCGGCATCCATCAGAAGAACCACCTGTGCAGGCGGTTCGGCGATCCCATGCCGCATGCCGATCGTGGATCGGCACTGTCGACTATACACGGCGGTTAGCGGAGGTACTCGCGAAGGCGACCGAGTGTGACCTCGGCGGAATCCACGCCACCGAACAGCTTTTCGTTGAGGGCTTCGACTAATCCATCGGTGCCCGCACTCAGAGTTAACGCTTCAACTTGCTTGCCCGCAAACCACTGCGTCAACTTTTCGGTTTGCTCGGAATGGACGCGGTCGATCTGCGCCGCAAGACGCTGCCGAGATTGTGCCAATTGACTCTCGACCGCTCGACGGGTTGCGTCGCCAAGAATCTCGTCGAGGTTTGTATTCAACTGCAGCTGGTACTTGTCCCAAGTTCCAGAGAATCCAGCATCGATTTCAACGAGATCGACGGCCGCCAGACTCTGGCGAAGCGCCTCGGTGGCGGGCAGCGACGCATACTTTGAATCGACCTCCAAACGTATCCTCGTTCCCGTCTGCTTGCTGACGAATCGGCCCGACACGCCATCGCCTTCGGTTCGAAGTTGAACCCAAACCTCGCGGCTACCACCGGCCAAGTACACCATCGCATCGGCATCTTTACCCAGCGAAGTCTCCGCCACATCGCACGCGGGCCAGTGAAGCGTTACGAGGTCAACGTCCGATTCGTTGCGTCGATCTCGAACGTAGTCAACCTTCAGGAATTGAGGCCCTTCCAGTTGCAGTTGGGCACGCAGTGGCTGCTCGAGAAGCTCCGGCTGGTTGGTCATGTTCTCGACGACGCCGGTCATTGTGTACGCGTTGCCGTCATCTCGCATCAGGCCGCTCACTTCACATCGCTTCACCAACATCTGAGGCAGTCGCTTTCCGCCGAAGAGATCGACGTCGACGCCACGTTGGCGATCACTTTCGGGAGCAACGACGGTGTAGTTGGCGAGCGTTCGGCCGGTCTGGCAATACTGCTGAATCTTTTCGAGCTGGCTCTTCACGGACGCAGTGATCAGATCCACGCCAAAGTTCTTTGAGTCTTCGAGGTTGCCCGGCACAAACTGGTCCACGCGTCGGAGGTCCGCTTGGCGTGCGTCATCGAGCGCCGCGATGTCGGCCTTGAATTGCTCCGGCAGCGCATCGATCTTGGCCATGATCGACTTCCATTCCGCTCGCGCCTCGTTGGCGGTGGCCATGCTGCGTTCCAGATTCTCCCAATCTCGAAGCGGGTTCTCGATCCCTTCGACACTGTCGCGAAACGCTCGTACCCGCGATTCGAGATCCTTCGCTTGTTGGATCAGTCGTTCGTATTGCAGCCGGTAGCGAGCCTTGATCTCCTCGGCCCTTCGAGCGGTCTCGAGATTCGCGACCGCATCGGTTGCTTGGTCTTCGAGGTTGCTCGTCAGACCCGAAAGCATCTTGCTCAAGATGCCGCTTCCGCGCTGAGATGTTGACGCGACTTCCTCTTCTTCGGGATCGACCTCGAAATGCCCACTCTCTTCTCGATCGGCTCCGATCTGCAATCCGACGATTCGTCCGGATTCGACCACCCAGCGGCGACGCAGCAACGCCGCGTTGTCGAGTGACAGTTCAATCGCATCAGCGCGGATCGCGTCGCGCAGTTCCTTTCCGTCGCGAGGGTCCGCGATCTGCACGAACTCGTAGCGAATCGACGGCGGAAACAGAGTCACGTCGGCATCGGCGATGTCGACCTTGGCTCCCGTCGCCGCTTGCAGTCCCTTGACGGTGACGTAACGCGCCACCGGCGACAGCGCTATGCTGACCAGCAGCAAAACGACAACCACAACCAAGAGTCTTGTGATGAGAAATCGCCAGCGAATCATCCGGCTTTCCTTTGCTGGGAGTTGCGCAGTTGGCGAAGCAGATAGTTGAGTGCTTCATCCATGGGTTGTTCGGTGTTGGTTGACGACGCATCGTCCGTCAACTTTTCGCCATCGGGTCGATAGTCCTTCATGCGGATGACATCGATACGAGTTTCGACGACCCGTTCCTCCACGACCGCCTCACTTGGCACCGCCTCACCGACGACACTTTCCGCTGGTTCAACGCTTTGCGGCGGGTCAAGTTCCTGCTGGGGTCTTGTCGGTTCTGATCTTCGATCGGCATCCGCGTTGGGAACCTTGGGCTCTGTTGGTTCGGTTGAGTAGCGGGGTGGTGTAACGACTTGGTGTGCCGGCTCGACCAAGACCACTGAATGACGATGCCCCGTTGGAACTTGCTGAGGCGCGACGGTCGGCGACTCGGCTGGTGCGGCATGTTGCGCCGGAACCGGATGCGGCTCGTCGACACGCGGCGTCATCTCGCTGTCTGCGGACGTCTCCTGCTCTGGATCCTCTGCCGGTGCGAGCCATTTGAAGAAGGGGAGCGTCATGTAGAACACTGGAAGCACGGAGCACAGTCCGATCACAAAGCTTCCGGCCACGACGGTGTTATTGAGATCCGTCCACGGCACCAAGGGAAGTTTCCAGGCGTCGACGGCGAATTGGTGACCGACCGGGTGCGTCAGCAAATATTCGCCGATCACGTGGGAAAAGGGGTCTAAACGTTTCGCGGCGAAGGAACAGCCCACTGCGACCAGCGCCAGCATTGCATGATTTACCCGAAAGCAAAGCACGCCAACTAGGACAAAGACCGCCAACAGATTGCCATGCGGAATGATGCCCATCAGCACGCCAAGCGCGACACCCCCGGCAAGTTGGTGTGGATAACGACGCCCGGCGATCGCCTTGCGAACGTTGTTAAAGAGTTTGAATGCAAAAATCACCATTGCGGTGCGCCTCCATGCGCACGGTTCGCTGCGGGACGGTCCCTCAGCGGTGTGTATCGGCACCGCCGGCGGCCGATATCCAATACAACCCGCACAAACTCACACGCCAGACGGAAACTGCTCAGGGACCTTCGACTGTCGCTTTTGTGCGACGGTTAGGATCGTCAACGGCATAGGCTTCGACCTCAAACGGGTTCTCCATGTATCCGTCTCGCCCGCGAAGGTACAGGTACACCGACGCCGCCAAATAGGCCGGCACAAACAAAGGGCCCCATCGGCTGTACTGCG
>JBCBLJ010000445.1:0-6904 GCA_038520195.1 Planctomycetota bacterium | reverse complement strand
GGGTCCGTCGGTGGATCGGTCGGTGGCGGATCTGTCGGAGGCGGGTCCGTCGGTGGATCGGTCGGTGGCGGATCTGTCGGAGGCGGGTCCGTCGGTGGATCGGTCGGTGGCGGATCTGTCGGAGGCGGATCTGTCGGAGGCGGATCGGTCGGTGGATCGGTCGGTGGCGGATCTGTCGGAGGTGGGTCCGTCGGTGGATCGGTCGGTGGTGGATCTGTCGGAGGCGGGTCCGTCGGTGGATCGGTCGGTGGTGGGTCCGTCGGTGGATCGGTCGGTGGTGGGTCCGTAGGCGGATCGGTTGGTGGAGGGATGGTCGGGAAATCATCCCCGCCTAAACCATCGTCGCCGCCACCTAAACCACCGTCGCCACCGAAGCCAGCAGACATGTGGACGCCGTCCGCACCAGACTCCGTAGGCGACGAATGGCTATCCAGCGCAGCGGTAGCAAGTAGGAAGTCCAAATCATCGATCAACGAATCTTGATTGAGATCTGCTTCTGGATAGTGCGAGGCGGTCTCGGAACTGTTTATCGCATTCGCGATCAAAAGGGCATCGAGTGGAGTCGTAAGCCCATCACCATTTACATCCGAGGCAACCTGAGGTGCGACGATCGAAGCCTCGTTCGTCGCTTCATTATCGGCGACAGAGTCCGCCACATCGCCTGCAAGCATTCGACGATGGCTGAGGATTTCCGCCCGCAAGGCACGGCGTTTTATTTTCTTTCGCCGTGAAGCTTCTGTTTGTTCGGAACGGAAAATCGGAGATACAAAATCATTCCAATTCCAAATCCCCGGCGTCTTGCTCATTGTGGGTACGTTGATGCGGATCGACGAAGTTGAATCTTTCAGCTAGCCCCGGGGCGATCCTAGGGGGGGACTAGCCACCTGTCAACCAACCAGGATCGAGACCGACTAACGTCGAGATCAACACCAACCAATCCGACCAAAGCGATGGGAGATCAGGCAAAATTGATCTCTGCAACGCAAGTCACATTGACGACGTGACGAAAGGCCGCAGTGGTCCAACCGTTTGCTCCGACGTCGATTCGCTACCAGTGTTTTGGGCCTCTTCGTCAGCCGTTGGAGAAGCTTCAGCCCCTCCAACGACTGTGGTGTTGAGCGGCGCTCGCTTGGGATGCAACCCATCGAGCAACTTTGCAGGAAATGGCACAACCGTACAAAAGGGCTCCCCACGTTCAAAACGGACCACGTGTTCGGCGCGAGTTACCTTCCAGTTCATCGACAAGTTTGACAGTTTGCGGTCTGTCTGAACGACAGCCTCGATCGGCCAAGCTCCGTCCTTTGGGATATTCGTCGGACCTCTCAACCAAAGATCGATGTGGCGTGGCGTTTGAAACATGTAAGGCAAATCGAACGTCACAATCCCTTGCCCGAAGATGCTTACCACTCCCGCGTCGGCCGGTTCGTCGAAAGCAAACGCCACATCGTGCGGAGCCTCTCCTCCGTTCCATCGAATACTAAAACTGCACGGAGAACAAATCAGCCATCCGGATCGATTTGCGAGCGTCACAGACCGATCGCGGGGCCCATTCGCGGTGTCCATCCAGAGCCTCGCCGGAGAGGCAGGAATCAGCGGCATTTCCGTTCGTCCAGGGATTTCGTAGGCGACGATTTCGTCGACCGGGCTCCTTTGCGAGTTGTTCTCAATCATGCCAGCTCTCGTTAGGAATCGAAGCAACCCTAATCAATCTAGATACTGCCGTACGTCGGGTATTTGTTCGCGAAGTGATTCGGGGCAGCGAAGCTGGTCATTGTCACGGCGATCGCTGGCTCGAGGGATCGAATGTGGTACCACCATCCAACGGGCACAAAAATCACATCGCCAGCGGTGACGGTGACATCGATGACACGAACCTGCCCGAAGAGTGGAAACAGCGAAAGATCGACGTTCTCGGGATCAACGCGCGAGTGGCAGTGATGGTCGTTGTAGAGGAATGGCAGATACTCCGGCGCGACAAGCTTAAAGTGACGTGTCCCGCGAATCTGAAGAATCAGCTTGCTGACAAGATCATGCTGTAGCGGCGTGACGCAGTCACGTGTTCCCATCCAGATCCATGTCTTCTTGTCCATTTCGGACTCGTCCAGCATGTCGGGAACCGGTTGGATGTCCGGAAGGAGCGCCGCAAACAACGTGCTGTTGGATTCATTGGAGTCGGCCCTCAGGTGAATCCGTTCTTGCGAGTCTTTTGAAGACCAGAGTCTGGTAAAGTCACTGAACTTGTTGGGAAGGAGCTCCGCATTCTCCGCACCAGACCCTGCGTGGACGAGTCGGTTCCCGGCGATACTGCAAAGATACGCCGGGGACCAGTTTTTCACCGCATCCATCTCTTTGCACCCTCCGCGAATCACCACAGCGCGGTTGTTCGCGTAGAAGTGCGAGAGAAACTCTGTTTGAGACACCTCGTCGGAGCATTCTGCGAGCTGCGGCTCATGCATCTCATGCACCACCCGGCTGTTCTGAAGTAACCAATCACGCTTCGCCAGCTTTCGAGAAAGCGAAAACGCAGCGGCGAGATACGGATGATTGAATGCCGTGTCCACTTCTAACCTGGCGTGGTCCGAAGGGAATCCATTCGCCGTTAAAACCCTGACAATGTCTGCTGGATTACGACCACGCAGCGCGTTCTCCGCAACCCACTTTTTCCAAGTTGCATCGAGGAAGAGCCGCTCAGTCATCGTCGATAATCGCTCCATGCACGCAGCCGTTGGGGTTTTCGGCGTTCATTGCACCGTGTGGTCTTACGCTAGACTACGCGCTCATCGGTCGAGAGGAGCGCACCGAAGGGGCAGGTTGAATCAGTTCATCCTTTGCAGCGATCAGTTTAGCTTCTCGATCTCGTCGTTTGTCGGTCATCCTTGAAGGCGCGCTTGCCCCGGATGATCGGTTGAACAAAGCTCATTGAGCGATGCCACTGTTCGCCAATCAATTTATCGCGCCGATACGTCCCCCGCACCCGCAAAGCGTCACTGCTGACCACCGACTTGTCCAACCCTTGCCAGCCGACACCGAAAGGAAATGGTGCTGTTGCTACGGTTGACAATACTTTGGCTATGAAAGACCGCGCGGAACGACGAATTCACGAACCCGCATGAGAAAGTCGCCCGAGTAGAAAAAGCGGCCCGTCGAAAGCGACGCCGCATCAGCTTGGGGTGCAAAGGAAGCGAATCACCACGGGAAGGCCCAACGTCCTGTACCCCAATTGGTTTCCAGCAGCGCCGTCAAACGTCAGTTGAGCAGACGAACGCGCTACGCGGAATCGTGATGGCGGGCTCGCATCGAGATGGATCTTCGAGTCGTGGACAATTTGCCGATTAATTGCTCATCGCCTGCATCACGTTTTCAAGAAGTCGTCAACAGGTTTGGTGTTGGCGACGTCGTCTTTGGTGAGGCCGGCGCGGCGGGCTTGGAGAATGCCGCAGCGCATCACGTCCATGCCTTCGATGCGATGCGCGTCGGTACTGATGACCACCGGGACTCCATACCGTTTCGCGGCGGCGAGGTGAACGTCGTTGAGGTCCAGTCGTTTCGGGCTGGCGTTGAGTTCCATCCGCTTCCCGTATTCGGCCGCGGCTTGAAGTACCGCTTCCATGTCGACGTCATACGCGGGGCGTTTGTTGAGTAGCCGTCCCGTTGGATGAGCGATGCAACTGACGTATTTGTTTGTGATTGCTCCGAGCATCCGGTCGGTGATTTGTTCGCGCGATTGTCGTTGACCGAAGTGGATGCTTGCCAAAACCCAATCGGCCTCGGCAAGGACGTCGTCCGCGAGGTCCATGCCGCCGGCTTCGAGGATGTCACACTCGATGCCCTTGAGTATCTCTAGGCGGCCGTGGTATTCCTCACGAATCTCATCGATGAGATCCCATTGCTGTCGCAGCGACTCCGCGTCGAGTCCTCCGGCCATGCGAACACGCTGGCTGTGATCGGTGATGGCGATGTACTGCAGACCTCGCGCGATCGCCGCATCGGCCATTTCACGGATCGTGTTCTTGCCGTCGGTCGCGGTCGTGTGCATGTGCAGGTCGCCGCGGATGTCCGAAAGTACGATCAAGTTTGGTAGCGCGTTGTTTTGCGCCCACTCGAATTCGATGCGGTCTTCGCGGAGTTCTGGTTCGATGTACGGCAGGCCGATCGCCGCATAAACGTCGGCTTCGGTTTCACCGGCGACGCGGACATCATCGTCGACACGGAAGACACCGTACTCGTTGATCTTCAACCCGAGTGACTTTGCGAGACTGCGGGTGCGGACGTTATGAGCTTGCGAGCCGGTGAAGTATTGCAGTGCGGCCCCAAACTCCTCGGGCTCGACGCAGCGTAGGTCGACTTGGAATCCATCGTTGACCCGGATCGAAAGCTTCGTTTCACCGCGGGCGATCGTTTGAGACTTTTGCGGCAGGGTTTCGAGGTGGTCCATCGCGGCATCGCGGTCGCCGGCGACAACGAGCAGGTCGAGATCACCGACGGTCTCTCTGCGACGCCGGTAAGACCCCGCCCATTGCATTTTGGAGATCACGTCACAGCTTTCCATGTGTTCGGTGATGACGGCGGTGAGTTGGTCGGCGGCGAGCCACAGCAGTCGCTCGTTGGCTTGGGCGGCGAGGTCGAGTCCTTCCAGGATGGTGGCGGCCGTCTTTTTGCCAAAGCCCTTCTGCTTCGCGACCGTTCCAGACTCGCACGCGGCGCGAAGGTCCTCGAGCGATTCGAGTTTGAGTAAGTCCAACAACGCGGTGGCTTTCTTGACGCCAAGCCCTGGGACGCGCGACATTTCGATCAGTAGCGGTGGGACATCGGCGCGGAGTTGCTCGAGCTTGGGCAGTTTGCCGCTGCGTACGAGGGTCTCGGCTTTCTCGGCGAGCGTCTTGCCGATGCCGGGCAGTTCCGCGAGGCTGCGGTTGGGATCGGTAACGATCTGCGCGACCGATTCTTGAAGATTGCGAATCGCGCTCGCGCCTTGGCGGTAAGCACGAACTCGAAAGGGGTTCTCGTCTTTGAATTCGAGCAGTTCGGCGAGTTCGTCGAATGAATCCGCGATTCCCTGGTTGTCCATTTCGTTGACCGGCTTCGGATTGGCGTGTTCGAAGTCGGTCAGTCTAGGTCGATCGTTCGACGCTATCGATTGGGGACCCAGCCGCCCTTTTTTCGTTTGCTGGTTGGTTCGGGGCGTTCGACCGCAGCGGGTTGGTCCTGCCAAGTGGAGACTTGACGGATGGCGGACCGCGACGTGGCTTCGCGGATCGGTGCCGAGTAGTTCGGGCGTGATCCGCGGCGGCTCGAGGCGGAAGAACCGCCTTCACGGAAGAGCTGGCTGCGCGTCGCCGGTGGCAATTGTGGCGTCGATTCGTTGTTGGTTGATTCACGACGCGAAGACTCCGGCGCACCGATAGGACGCAGCGAACTGTAGTCGCGTGGCAGCAGGTCAGGGGCTTCGAGGGAGGTCGGCGCGGTGCTGGGAGTCGACTTTCGCGCGGTGAACCCGTCGAGGATCCCGTCGAGTGACATTGGGTCAGGGCGTTCGCGTTTCGTCGCCGGAGAGGAAAGTTCCATTTCCTCGAGCGGGTCCACCTCGTCTTCGGGTTCCTCACGGAACAGGCCCGAGTCGTCGTTCGCACGGCGGTCGTCTTCATCCGACGGGCTGACGCGCCGTGATTCAAGACGCGGTTCAGGGACTGGTTCGCTGTCGGCGGGATCGAAGGTTGGAGAGCTCCCGGTGAGCGGCTGCGTGTTTCCGAGTGGGGATCCCGTCGAGGGGATCGGGATCACGTTGGCTCGTGGGTCGATGCCAACACCGCCGACCTGTCCGACGGAACTTGGCGGAGCGAATGAGCCGGGTGTGATCGTACTCAATCCGGGGCCGTAACCAGGCGTCGCGACGATCGAACTTTGACAGGTGTTTGACGGCAAGAGCGTTCCTTGCTGCAGCGGCGCGAAACTGTTGATCGGCACACGCTGGAGTTGCTGGACGTAGGAGCTACAGGGTTGCTGGACGGTGTAGGTCGTTCCAGTTCGCGGGTCGATTGCCGAGACGGGGCGGTAGTACGTGATCGGAGCGCGGTAGTAAGAGCTGTAGTAGTCGGTCTGTCGACGGCCAAGTAGCGAGTTGAAAAAGCGAGCCAGTCCGGAGCCGAATCGCCAACGTCGTCGAGTCGGCTGCGCGTAGGTCGGCGTGGCGAACGTTTGGGGCGCGAATGATTGCGCTGTCACGGGGGTGTTGAACGTCGTCTGGTTGAGGCCGCTGCCGATTCCGGGGCGAAAGGCGGTTGTGGGGGCCAGCGGATTGAACGCCGAGCCTCGATAGTTCGATGCGATCGGAACCCGGTTCGCAACCACAGGTGTGGAATTGAACGCGAGCGTTTGGTTGGCAAGTCCATTGACCGGCGCGACGGTGCCGTTGTTCGGTAGTTGAAGCCCGAACTGGGTGCGGATGCCGGATTGGACAGGCGCCGAACCTACGGGATAGCCGCTATAGACGGACGGATTGTCGAAGGCCTGGGCCGTCGTCGTGCTCGGAGCGGTTCCGAACCCAGAGGTGACGATCCCCGGACGCTGCGAGACGATCACCGGACGCTGAGACTGGAAGGTGGGCGTTTGGTAGTAGGCCGCGGGACGTTGGGCTTGAACGACGCCTGGCGTGAACGGTTGGGCGGTTGGGGCTGCAAATCCTTGCGTTATGACCGGATAGGCGGGTGCAAGGGTTGGGCGGCCATACAGCCAATCTTGTCCGCCGGCCTGAGCGTTTGACGTCCAGACCATCGCCAGGATGAGGAGTGAGGCGGTCGAGCGCGGTGACATGCGAGCGATTTCCGTGCGTGGATCACTTTCGGGGGGCATTCGGTTGCGGAAAGTCCACACCGCTTCCGCAGCGTCCACTTCCACGGGAGCGGTG
>JBCBLJ010001104.1:0-2086 GCA_038520195.1 Planctomycetota bacterium | reverse complement strand
TGAAGAGTCACCCGCAAGCGAAAGGAATCACCCGGAGGGACGCCGATGTCGATGGTGCCGCCATCATTGACGGTGTGGCGAAGAATGCGACGTTGACCATCCCCAACAAGTTCAACGCGGCGCACCCATTGAGCTCCAACGGGCATTCGCAGATTGGATGCGCGGCGGCTTAGTTGCACTTCGTAGTCGGCTTCCACGGTCGACGAGATTCCCGATTCCGATTCACGATCGGCCTCCAAAAAAACTCGATACTCCGCGCTTTGGATTCGCGCCGCGATCGGCCGTGCTGGATCCGAACGAGCGATGATCCCCTGGTAGTCGTCTTCGGCCACGTAGACTTTGTCGCCAACACGCTCATGGTTCTCGTCCATCGGCACTAGCAGTGCAATCGGTGGAAGGACTTCTTGATCCGATGTTCCCTCGGTGTCTTGAGCGACCGAGTTGCAAGACAGACTAACGGCGAGCGTGATCGGAAGCCAAACGACTCGTGTGAAGGAAAAATCCACCGAGCGATCTCGCTTCTGCGTTTTGCCCTTGGCCGAACGATCGATTGCCTTTGAGCGGGCGCTCGCGGAATAGATCAGGCCCGCCAAACCAAGCGGCATCGCGACCCACGCGATTAGTGCGTGTTGGTAAGGCCACCAAATGATCGACGCTCCGATCGATAAGACGGCGCCGAGAAAGAGTCCGCGTACTCCCCACACCGAGAGCCGCGCGGCGAACCAGGCGACGGTGAAGAGAAGACCCGAAGCCAGCCAGGCGAGCGCCAAGCACACATTCCGCGGAACCAGCAACCAAGCCGCCCCTCCGACGTCGCCTTCGGAAGAAATCGAAGGGAGTAAAACGGACTCGGCATCGGATTGGCACGTCACCTTGCCGCTCAACACATGCCCATCGATCTCAATGCGTGGCACGTCGCAGCGGCGTAACCAATCAGCACTGCTGTGACGCCGGATGAATGTGACGACGATCTGATCGGTCTGAAACTCTGGATCGATGCGGACCCGCCGGCCGCGGACACTGTCCACCGGCAATGAAATTCCATTGCGACGAGCGGACGTCAATTCCAAGTCCGGGTCAAACGTGATCGACACCGGGCTCTGGGAAGAGATCAGTGCCGAAAGTTGAAATACATCCTGGCCACGACACGACGCCACCACCGACAAAGATTGCGACCAGATCAAGCAAGTCTTCGTTCGACGAGACGAGGGCTCTATCTCGATGGCCTGCCAATCGGTTGAATCATAACGCAGTCTTTGGATCTCGTCCTCTTCGAATTCGCTATCGCCAGGGACGAGTTGAACGCTCGCAGGCAACTCCACCACGTCCCAATCCCTCGAGAGCTGGGTCTCCGCAGTCTGCGAGCTCGCACCACGTACGCTCGGCAAGATCACACGCATGGTTTCGGTCGGTTCGTAAAAACGACGGCCGAAGAGTTCGTATTCGCCGAGATCTCGGTCGTCCAAACCAATGGAATAGGTTTGCGTCTCGGCGTCCGTACTCAGCGAAACTCGCGAATCTGAAATCGAAACCACACCTGATCCATCAACCTCTCGAAGCGACCAACGAAACTGCGACCGCTCACCCTCCATGCGACCCGTTTGAATCGTCAGTGTCGGGACCGAACTGGGAGCATCGGTACGGACGGCGATCGTCTCGGAGACCCGACCATTATTCGATTCCAAGGCGTGGCGTACGTTGACGTCATAGGAAACGCGAGTTGGTTCGAGTGACGCGATCACCGACCCGCCGGAGGGTCGTCCGATCAACAGCGTGTCTGAATCGGGCTGCAGAAAACCGGATTGATCGGATGTCAGATCCACTTCCGTCAAACGATCGCCGAGCATGACAGTGCTCCCATCCCATCGGCGACGTTTTGGGGGCTGGATCGCTGTCAATTGAGGCGTCACTTGGTGGAAAGGCCTTACCAGCCAGACAGAGGGCACCGAGAACCTTTGTGGCGCCGCAACCAAACTTCGCTGGGCAGCGATTTCGACTCCGAACACACCATCGATCACGTCCGATTCCGAGGGCCAAACTTCCAAGCGAGGTCCTCCATTGTGTGTCAACTTGCGGCCGGAACCGA
>JBCBLJ010000390.1:0-7523 GCA_038520195.1 Planctomycetota bacterium | reverse complement strand
GTTTCAGTATCTCTCGAAAGGCTCGGTAACCTTGCGCTCGCGGAAGGGAATCTTCCTGAGGCGCGGAGGCTCTTTAGCGATGCCCTCGCCGTAGCGCAGCGTCTTTCCGAATCGGACCCCGGCAACGCCAGCTGGCAACGTGACCTCGTTGTGAGCTACTTCAAATTGGGTGGGCTCGAGGAGCAATCTGGAAACGGAGCCGCTGCCAAAAGCAACTTCCTGAAATGCTTGGCGGTATTGCGAGGGATGAAACAGAGTCATATGCATTTTGACTCTGGTCTGGCTGCAGCGCACAAGAAACTTAGCGACCGATTTGATGCCTGAGCCCGTCTTTTCTGGTCCTGTTCGGAGTGAGCGCGCTCATCGTCCCGACCGTTTGAATACGCTCAGGAAACAAAACGTCGCGATCTTAACGTGGGCGTCGTCGTTTCCGTCTGTTCTCTGATCGCCGTAGGAGCTCGCTGACGATCAGATTGCGTCGCCGCATCAGCTCGCGGCGTTCTTCGGAGTCCGGCATCGTGGCCGACTGGTCCCGGAGCCGATTCGAAAGCTCTTGCAGCTCGACAGTGCCGCGGGAACGCAGCTCGACCACTTCATTCGACAGCATGGGAGCACCTTGGTTTGGGTGCGTCCATGGTTGCGGAGCGAGTGACGAATCAGGTCACGCGGCTCACACGCAGCAATCGCGGCACACTCGGTCGTAGCCAAGGGCCTTGTATTTCCGAATCGGCCGAGTCGGAGCCTGCTTTCCGCACTTTGAACAGTGCTTCCATATTGGGTCGATCTCGCGTGGGCGATTCCGTTCCTCCAAGACGCGATTCCGCGCCTTGATAAACATTTGGATTCTTGCCTTACTTTCCATACAGCCACCTCTTGCGCGCGGTCGGTCGTTCTGCGTGACATTACTATAGTGTCAGAGCCGGACACTTAAGATGGTCACGCTGCGGTGACGGCCGGAATACGCTTGGCGGCCTCTTGCCGGACGAGGAGCGCCCAGATGCGCTCGGACTCGCCCTCGGGCTCCCTCTCATCTCTGACCACGAGCAGAACCCGCTGGGCCAAGAAATCTTCAACACATTCGGCAGCCATCCTGCCCGATGGCGTCACAAGTTCCGCTACCAGCGTTTCGAAATCTTCCTCGGTCATTTTTCCGCTCGGAAAGAGTTGAGCGGAAACCGGTTGGTCTACTCGGTGACCAGGATCGATTCGCCGCTGTCGGTGTTGAGTGATGGGCTCGGGCCGCCGCCACCGCCGTTTTCCATCTGGCAAGCGATCAGCGCGTCGTGCGCGTCTTGGGCAGCATCGAAAGCGGCGTCCAGTGCGTCCAATGCATTGCTGTACGTGAGAGCCTCAGCGTCACAGGCGGCACAAGCTCCCGCGCTGCGTGGAAAATTGATCAGGGAAGAACTACCACTTTGACCAGTCGGCGACGTGGCATTTACTGAGGCAATCGCAGCGAATGCGATCAAGGCAAAGGCGAGTCCCCTTTCGCTAGCGATTCCGCTTTTCGTGTCTCCAGCCATTCCGTGACTCCGATTCTGTTCCTGTAGTCCTTCTTTTCAGTCGAGATTTCCAGTAATCGCGACCGACGAAGCTCCGTATTGGCACGCAACTGCCGCAGGGAGTTCATCTCTAGCTCGGACAGTACAGACCCCTCAAACTCCGGGGGAAGACCAACATCACGGATTTGGAGCCCCCCACCCCGGACTCCCCGTATTGCCGCAATCTCGTCCTCTGAGAGCAATCGACCGTCAATTGCCGGCGGCTCTTTAGGTGATCTCGCAATCTTTTCCCCGGAACGAAGTTGACCAATCAGTTGAGTTTCGACCTCCGTCAGCGGCTCGTTGCCAACTCGCGGCTTCACCGTTGCCCACAGCGAGGTCGATATGACCGCGATGCCGATCGCGATCGAGAGGCCCACCCAGAGTCCAGTCGGCCTGCGCTTCAGCAGTTCGTTGCGGCTTCCAATTGTCTCTGCGAGCTTCGCTTCGCGCGCCGCCAGACCGGCCTCAAGCCGTTCGCGAGTCTGATCTGCATCAGCCAATTTAGATATGAGTTGATCCCGTCCCTCAACAACCTTCGCAAGGCTCGACTCGCATTCCGATAGCTTTTCTTCCAGTGATGCGTTTTCGCTCTGGATCCGCAATGACTCTCGTTCCACCTCCTCGAGCCGGCCGGTGCTTTCGAATCCCGCTTCTCGCATAGCGTCGATGCGAAACGGTTTCATCTGAGGAGGGGCATTTCCCTCAGCCAAGTAGGTCCGTAACGCGAGAAGGGTTACCAGCGACTCGAGGGAGCCGAACGGCCCCAGGTCGCAAGCACGTCCTTTCCAACTCACTCTCGCCATGCCCTGGTTGGGACGCAGTGGATAGTTAAGCGCCATCGCCTTTTCTTCGTCCGTGCGAGGGAGTTTTGCCGGCATGCGCGGAGTGTCCTGCGTATGGAGAATGAAGAGGCAACATGAATAACCCCGGAAATTCTCGGTTCCCATGCGGTTGACTGCAATCCCCCTATCGGTAATCCTGCCCAGACTATCAATTCACCGGATCTGCCTAGACGGTATTAATTCACACCATACGCATGCGGGGGCACCGCGCATTGCCTTGGAAGCGACACACTCTTGGCCTTACTCCTGTCGCGCAGTCCCTACGTCGTGAAAAAACAAAGACCCCTCCACGGAGCCCCTTCAAACCTCACCTGGTGAGCCGTTTCAAAAGGGTGCCTTGGCGCTGGTATGGATTTGCCATGGGGAGGCCGATAGATTCGGACTCAGAAGAAAACGGCGAGGCCGAAGAGGGACTGGCATCCCTAATCGACCCGCATCCAAAGCACCCTCCGCGGACACGGAAGGTATCGATGAACGTTTTGTCGCCGCGAGCACTTGAGTGCGCTCGCTGTATCTCTTCGCCGCGCTCTCGCGGCCCCCCCTAACGGCGCACAAAAGAAGCCCGCCGGCCGAACCGGTACGGGCTGCATGCACCTTCGTTTTAACGCTGGGTCCGCCTGTCCACCTTGCAAGTTTCGGGACGGATTCAGCAACCAGATTTGTGCCCCGAGGGACACGCCAATGGAGGTACGTACAGAGTACGGCCGGCCGGCGAGTGTGTCAATGGATTGTCAAAATGCTGTTCTCAGACACTGAGTCCTATCTTCTTTCGGATGTAGCCAGCAAATGCGGCTACCCAAACGTTGACGCCGCTGAGCGTGAACTTGCGAGCGCCCACATCATGGGCAAGCCCGTTGGCGGGACGTTGGCCTATCACGGTCGCGTTCTAAATGAGTGGATCCTGCGGGACTCCGACTCTCACGACGGTCGAGGCGACGAGCCTCCTCCGAAGCCCCGAAACCAAAAGCGGACCCCCAGCGGCAAGTTCGCCGCGACGGCCTGTCCGAAGTGCTCTTCCAAGATGCAACGGGGAAAGTGCCCCGTTTGCGATTCTTGATTTCCTTTCCTCTTTCCTCATGGGAGTGCGACACATGAGAGAAATCAGACTGTGGTGTAGTTGGGTCGAGTCCAAGCGTAAGTTCGTGATGCGTTATCGCGATGAGCAAGGACGAACCCGACAAGCCGGGACGTGCAAATCTACACGCCGGCGCGACGCTGAGCGGGAAACCGCTGAACGCGAAGCGGAGCTGAACAGCCCCGAGTCGACCAAGTCGAAGCGGTACGACATCACGCTCACCGAGATTCACGAGCGGTACAAAACCGCCCGTCTCAAACATCGATCGGCGGACTATGCCTATCAGCTCCAAGCGGGGCTTAAACGCATGCGGGCCGTCGCCGTCGACCGCGGTATCGAAGATATCAGCGCGCGTCACATCGACACGGAGTTTCTGGCCGCGACGATTGAGCTTCTTTGCGACGAAGTCGAGCTCGCGACAGCAAAGAGCTACCGCACATCGCTTCGCGCTTTCTTTCGATGGGCCGCCGGCCTGGAGTTGGTACGGGATATCAACTGGTCGGTGACGGCGGTCGAGGGCATCGTTAAAAGCGGCGGTCGCCCCATCACTGACGACGAGTTCAAGACGCTGATCAAAACGGTGCCAAAGTTCGTCGGAAAGGATCGGGCTGCAGAGTTTCAGAATCTTCTGAGGTGTTGCTTTCTCTCCGGGATGAGACTGAGCGAAGCTCTTCAGTTCAGTGCGACCCGAAAGGATTGCCACCATGTCGACATCGGCTATGGCGCATCGCCACGAATTCGATTCGTCGCGAAGCAGAAGAATCGCCGGGATCAAACAGTGGTGATGCTCCCCGAGTTTGAAAAGTTCATCAAGTCGGTGAGGCCGCACGACGACGGGTTCTACTTTCGACCGCTCAACAAGCATGGAAAGCCCTACCCATCGGCTAAGGCTGTCGGTCGCACCATCGCGGACATCGGGCGCAAATCGGGGATCGTCGTAAAAACCGATGAGGACGGAGAGCCGAAGAAGTTCGTCAGTGCTCATGACACTCGCCGGGCTTGCGCCTATCGCCTTGTGTCGAGGGGATACAAGGTTTTCACGGTACAGCACCTCATGAGGCATGCTGACCCAAAGACCACTCAGCAGTTCTATTCCGGCGACATGGCGGACATGGTGGCGGGTGAGATTTGGGGCAGCCCAGAAGAGAGGGACATCGAGAGTGATATCCATCTCAGGATTGCGTGACTTTTGCGTGACCCGGAACCAGCCACGAAAAACGAGGCGAATGAGAATCACTCGGCAAATTACAGCGTTTTCAAGACCGGTTCTCAGCTACCCCGCTAGGACTTGAACCTAGAATGACTGAACCAAAATCAGTAGTGTTGCCGATTACACCACGGGGTAGTGAGCTGGGATTTTAGCAGACGTCTGCCGGTTGCCAAAGAGGAGTCGAGTCGGCGGATTGTGGTTCGCGCGGAGTTTTTTGCGTCAATCGCGAACTGTGGTCGCAGCTACGTTGTCACTCCCCCTTCGAGACTGGGCTCAGCCTCGTCTTGCGCCTCCTCCTCGCGAATCCCGAGTTCGGACAAGACGCCACTCGCTATCTGGCAGCCCTTCAGGTACACCGAATAAAAGACAGGCACGAGGAAAAGAACGAACACTGTCCCCACCAAGAGACCGAACGCAAGACTCGCCGCCATCGGGATTAACAGCTGCGCCTGAAAGGAACGCTCGAGCATCAGCGGGATCAAGCCAGCGATGGTCGTCATGCTGGTCAACATGATCGGACGGAATCGACGCTGCCCCGATTCCGCAAGCGCCTCCATTGCATCTTGCCCGCTTCGGACTCGGGCATTGATGAAGTCAATCAATACGATCGAGTCATTGATCACCACTCCCGAAAGTGCCACCAGGCCAAACATGCTGAAGAGCGTCAACGGCAACCCGAGAACCGCATGGCCCCAAACGGCCCCGATCATTCCGAAGGGGATAATCAACAGAATCAAGACCGGCTGGATGTACGAACGGAACTGAATCACAAGCAAAACGTACATCGCGAAGATCGCGACGAAAAAGCCGTTCATCAAGCTGCCAACCGATTCACGACTTTGCTCCGCTTGCCCCTCCCAACGGACTTCGACCGCCGGATAACGCTCCGCCATCTTGGGCAAGTACTTCTCTTGCAAGTCCTTGATGATCAAAGTCGAATTCGCGGTCTGCCAATCCAGGTCGGCGCTGATAGTGATCGATCGACGTTGGTCGACGCGGTTGATTTCCGAAAAGCCCCGCTCAAGTGAGACGCTCGCGAGCTCTCCAATGGGGTGTTCATTTCCCAGTGGATCGGGAACGCGTATCTCGCGGAAGTTGACCAGACTGCGGCGTTCCTCCTCGGGATATCGCACCATCAATTTCACTTCATGCCGCCCGCGCTGAAGCCGCATGGCCTCGGCACCGAAGTAAGTATTGCGAACCGTGTTGCCGAGGTCCATCGGCGTGATGCCGGTCGCGAGCGCTTGGTCTTTGACGCGAAACTGAAATTCCCACTTTCCCGGTGTGTTGTCGTCCGCGATGTCAAAGACTCCGTCGTACTCCGCGAGTTTCTGTTTGACTTCTTCGGTCGCCGCCAGCAATTGCTCCTCATCCGCTCCCGGAGCGAGTAACTTAAACTCGATTGCCTTGCCGCCGGGCCCGACGCCAAGACTCCCGTAATTGACACTCTCCGCGCCGGCGAACTCACCGGCTTCTTCCCGCCACATCGCGATTAGGTCTTTGCTGTGGATATCCCGAATCTCGGTGTCATGAAGCTCGCCAAAGATCTGTCCAACGTGAGAACCGGATGAGCCACCGCCAGACGGGTTCGAAGCGTTGGTCACGTCACCGACTTCACGATAGGTCAACCGGACAGGACCGGCGATCACATCGGAACTGCCGGGATAGATTTCGGCAACGGCGAGTCCTTCCTGCTGGGCCCTTTCCTTTGCGATTCGAAGACTGACTCGGCGGAGCGCCTCTTCCATTCGCCGTGTCGCACGGTCGGTCTCCGTCGCGGGCGTCCCATCGGGAAAGACGATGGAACCCTGTAAAAAGTTGTTGTCCGAGTCGGGGAAGAGAACCGAAGGCACGACGCCACCACGAATCATCCCGATGGTGGCTGCCATCATCGCCATTGCGGCCGCAAAGGGGACCGTTGGATGACGCAAGCTGAATCGCAGTGCCGGAACGTAAATCGAATTGCAAACGTAGTTCAGGCCGCCCGCAAATCGCCTTCCCAAGAAAGCGAGCGCCAAGCCGAGCGGTCGAAGCGGATACGAGACGGCTTCCAAGAATTTGAAGAAACCGACGTTGCGGTGGGCGAGGTGACTGGGAAGCACAAAGATACTCTCCCAGAGCGAGATAATGAGCATCGCGATCACGGCGAATGGGATCACCGCCATGAACTTGCCCATCACACCGGACACGAAAAACATCGGCGCGAAAGCGATTACGGTTGTCATGATCGACGCCGTCACCGATGGGAAGACTTCCAACGTTCCGTCCACCGCGGCATCGTGAAGCGACTTCCCCATCTGACGGTGCGCATAGATGTTCTCGCCGATCACGATCGCGTCATCGACGACGATCCCGAGAGCGACCAGAAAACTGAATAGCGAAAGCATGTTGAGCGTCTGGTCACCGAGCGAAAGCGCCACCCCCGCACCAAGGATCGAACAGGGAATTCCGAGGGCGACCCAAAACGCCAACCGCATCTCGAGAAACAGCGTCAGCACTAGGAACACGAGGGCTAGTCCCTGCAGTCCATTGCGGCGGAGTAAATCCAAACGGCCATGGACTTCGGTACTCGTATCGCCCCAAATCGCAAAGCGATAGCCCGGCGGCAGTTCCTTTTCCTCCACATACTTGCGGACGTCTTTTACGAGCGCCAACAAGTCCTCGTTCTTGGATCGTTCGACGTTGACAACCATCGCCGGCTCGCCGTTGATCTCGCCGACCTTGGTGGTGTCTTCGAATTGGTCACGGACATCGCCGAGGTCGCCGATCGTCAATACCACGCCATCGGGTCGTGTGATAAGTGGCAGCTTACGGATCTCTTCGCCGACTCGCCCTTTGTTCTTGGCTCGCAG
>JBCBLJ010001004.1:0-2637 GCA_038520195.1 Planctomycetota bacterium | reverse complement strand
TGGTTTCGTTGAACGAAACCAATGAACTGGTCGAAGCGCTCGAAACTCGACCGGGCAGCCAATTCGTCTCGATTGCCGATCGGGGACGCCTGTTGTCGTCTCCGTCTGCCGACGTCGCCGAAGAAGCAATCGAATGCCAAATGACAACACGAGGTGTACTGGTTCAGTGCGACAACCTCGACGTGCTTGACCAATTCCAGGAGCACGTTGAAACGCTGGCGGGCCCGGCGGGCGCCGCTCCCTCCGAACCGATCGTCTTTTATCTCAAGTACACACGTCCCGAAGAAGCGCTCCGGATGCTCGCCGAGTTGATCGACGGCGGCGAAGCCGTCGACCCCTCTTCGGACTCACTCGTCAACGCAACCGTTTCCAGCAACTTGCTGTACGGCAGCTTGATCACCAACCGCGAAGGAACGATGACGATGATCGCAGGCACGATGACGGTCGTCGCCGACGCTCGTCTGAACCGTTTGATCGTGCAAGGCACGACACAGGATGTGGAACTGATCGAGAGCTATTTGCGGATCATCGAGAAGGACAGCAGCATCACGGCGATCGAGACTTACGGCCGTTCCCAAGTGATCGAATTGGTCAATACTCGTGCAACGGATGTCGAAGCGGCCTTGAGGAAGGCATTCGCCGGTCGCGTCGCCGCGGCAACTACCGGCGCAACGAACCCGCAACAGGGAGGAGGTGAAGGTCAGCGTGAAGATCCGCGAGCCAAAGAGAAAGCCGCCAACGACAAGAGCAACCCCAAGAAGAATCAAAAGTCGCCGTCGCAACAGGCCCGTGACTTGCAACCAAAGATGACGCTCGCCGTCCATGAACCGAGCAACTCCTTGATCGTCACCGCACCAGAGGCACTTTTCGAAGAAGTCGAAAAGCTCGCGATGATCATCGACAACCGCGCCGAACAATCGATTGAAATCCTGACGCCGAGCAGTTCGGTGCTCGAAACCGTTCTCGAAGAACTCGTGTTAGGGCAATCCAACGGTCGCCGCGGTTCAGCGAATTCGCGAGACCGCGATCGAGAGAAAGACCGCTAGTGCCTGACCCCCGCTAAAACGTGGCTCCCCGGCTATCGCGAACGTCGGTCAAAACACTTGGCGATTTACGCCGTCCATCAAAACTCGTGGCGAGTGCCGCTATTCAGAATCCAAATCTGGACTTGGATCATGCTTCAACGCCCCAAATCACCAAGACGGCTCATGCGACGCTCCTTGATCACGACTTGCGTTACGGTCGGATTCTGCTTGGCGACAGGGAATACAGCACTCGGCCAGGGTGGTCTTCGTGAGTCCCTGGAACTACTTGACCGCAATGGGAACGAGATCCTCGAACCCGATGAGATCACTCCACTCGCAAGGCCTTACTTGGAGCGAATCGCTCGCTCGCACCGGCTTTCGGTCGATCGTCCAAACCCGATCGCGAAGTACCAAGAGGCGGCGCGAATCTATTACGCCAAGCAAAACGGCGTCACCGGAAATGACGTCGACACCGAGAAAGAACGAAGCGTGCGCAGTTTCCGTCCCCGCGACAAAGACCCAATCGTGCCGGAATTCGGACTCCCCGAAGTCAAGTACCGCTATGAACAGCGCGACCTGGAAGAAGCGGATGACACCATCCGACGCTGGGATCGCGACCGTGATGGGTCACTCGATCTTCGCGAAGTTCAACGCGCGAAGTGGACGCACCGCGATCCCTTCAACACCGACTTCAATGGCGACGAACGTCTCAGTCGACTCGAGCTGGCTCAACGATACGCGAGGCGGCGGATGCTCAATAGCGAGGCGGGCGAACTGGCGAGAAAGGCTTGGCGAACGGGAGGTGAGATCCGGTGGCCCGACGGCGATCGCGGAGACGATGATCGACGCAAACGCGACGACTGGTGGCGACGCGGCGGCGACAAGTTCTGGCTGACGGCAAGTATCCTGAGCCGATTCGACAATAACCGCAATGGTCGTCTCGAAGCTTCGGAAACCAACGGGCTGGGGCTACCCGTCGGCTTGATCGACGCCGACCTCGATGGGGAACTCACTCGCGAAGAACTGTTCGCCTACACCAAGAACTTGCAGGATCAAACCGGCGACCTGACCGAAGGATTGCCGGGTTGGTTCTACGAACTCGACGAAAACCGTGACCAGCAGATCACCTTGGTGGAGTTCGCTACCGAAATGACCGACGCTCGCGTCAATGAGTTCGTCGCACTCGATGGCAATCGCGACGGATTGTTGACCGCCGATGAGATTCTCGCCTCCAAGTCGATGACGGGCGGTACGTTCGAAAACAACGAAGCCGAAGTGCTTCCGCCGCGGAAGACAATCGTCTCGGAGATCAACGTCGGCGAAACGTTCATCATCGCGGATTTGAACGTTCGCCTGAACATCACACACACACACGTTTCACAACTCGATGGCTATCTGACCGGACCCGACGGCCAACGAATTGAGCTCTTCACCGGCGTCGGAGGTCACGACGATCACGTCAAAGACGGTGCCATTGAAGTGATCGTCGTGACCTCCGACGCCGGTGAAGAGCTCAATTCGTTGGCCGTCGGGTCCGGTCAGATAGCCATCGAGTTGTGAAACGTGTGTGTGTGTGATGTTCAGGCGAACGTTCAAATCCGCGATGATGAAC
>JBCBLJ010000733.1:0-4263 GCA_038520195.1 Planctomycetota bacterium | reverse complement strand
CCAAGGATCCCGATGAGCGATTCAAATCGCCGACGACATGGACTGGAGTGCGGCCGCGACCTCGGCTGGCGATTTGAATCGCTCATCGGGATCCTTGGCGATCATCTTCTCGACGACGGACGCCAGCTCGGCTGGGACATCCTCGCGTAGTGCATCGAGGCGTTCGGGTTTGGCGTGCGCATGGCTTTTCAGCTTGTGCATGACGCTGCCTTCGGGGAACGGTGGTCGTCCTGCCAACAGGAAGAACAGCGTCGCGCCAAGACTGTAGATATCGCTGCGACTATCGGCGTCGCGAGCGTCATGCGCCTGCTCCGGCGAAATGAAATCGGGCGTCCCCATGATCGCACCCACGGCCGTCAAATCGCTGCAGGCCTCGACCGCTTCGGGCTTCGAAAGCGAGTTGGGTGAGATGGCGGCGAGACCAAAATCGAGAATCTTCACTGTACCGTCCGACGCGAGCATCAGGTTGTGAGGCTTGATATCGCGGTGAACCATCCCCTGTTGATGCGCATATTGCAGCCCAATCGCTGCCTGGCGTATATAGTGGCACGCCTCGCCAACCGGCAATGCCCTACGATCTCGGATGATGCGAGAGAGATCGACACCGTCAACGAATTCCATCACCATAAAGTGATAGTCGCCAGCGTTGTCCGCATCGAAAGCAGTAACGATGTTGGGATGCGATAGTTGCGCCGCCGTCTTGACTTCGCGATGGAATCGACTGACGACCTCCGGCTTGCGCACAAGTTCTCGCTTGATGACCTTCAACGCTACCGTGCGGTCCATCTTTCGATGTCGGGCTCGGTAAACGTCTCCCATGCCTCCTCTGCCAATCAGTCCAACGATTTCGTAGCGGGGATGATCGTTCAGTTGATCGGGAACGTCCACCGACGCCCGGATGCACTCTCTATCGTGGCCGGTGGTTGGCGTCGTCGGACCACGTTGCGCTTTGCACAGCATGTCAACAAAGGTGTCCTCCGACGAAAGATCGAAGACCGTTTCGCAGCACCGTTCGCAGTCGGCGATATGCTGTTCAATGAGCGTCGCCTGATCCGGTGGCAGTTGGCCGAGACCGTATGCGGCTAGCTTCTCTGGACTGGGATGGTTCGCTGTCTCAGGCACCGGATATCTCCCGGGTGAATCGTCGCAGTTATTCCGATCGTAGACAGACGCATGACTGGCGAGCGAACTGCCTCTATCAGTTAAGAGCGTGGCGTGCTGTTCGATTTCAGTCCCCGAGCAAGAAATCCGAAGAAGTCTCCACCAAACCCTCGGCCTCCTGTCGCAACCTGTTGAGAACCCTTGATTTAGCGATTGCGACGGCATTCAGAGAAATCTGCAACTCGGCCGCAACATCGCGGGGGTGTTCGCCCTCGAAGGCTACCCGACAAAACGCTTCCCAAGTGCGGGGCTCAAACTGTGGCTCGACGAGTTCTAGCAACCGCTTCAAGACCGCCTCGTCGTGTTCTTCATTCCACAATCGGCTGAGTTCACTCGTCGGATCTTCGAGCTCGGCCAACTTTCTCGCCAGTTCGGATTCGCCGGCTGCCTCTGGCATTCGATTTCGAGCTCTCCAATAGTTGCGAAGCCGATTGACGAGTATCGCCCTGATCCACGCCCGAAAAGCACCCGCTCTCCCTCCGTGCGTGAACTTGCCGATGTCTTTGGAGACCGACAAAAGAACCTCTTGAACGAGGTCGTCGGCATCACTTTGCTGTACGCCGTACCGAAACAGCCATGCCCTAACCAGCGGAGAATAAAGGTCGACAAGCCGATCCCAAGCATCCGTTTCGGGCGAGGATTGGAGGCGGTGAAGCAGACTCAGCGAAGTTTCATTCATCAATCGATTATCCGGCCAAAAACGGGCCGCGCCAATGATTCCCCACACCTGGGGCATGATGTCTTTCCGTCGCGCGCGATGACACGCGACACCCGCCGTCATGGTGCTTCAGGATTCACAGGAGCCTGAGAAAACGACTGTATCCTTTGCTTCGGCTACTCTTCACACTTCCGATCGGCAGCTTCACCACCGAACGGAGACACTCTAGTCCGGTGTCGCGCGGAGGACACGTTCCATGGCGACAAGCGATATCGGAACGCATTGCCCGGGACGCGTTGTGAGTGTGCCCCAGCCCGACATCGGGGTTCCAAGCCCGTTGGCGGAGGTTTCATCATGCGTTTCCTCTGCGCATCCAGATGGGGCGACATCCTTGGCATGTGCACCATTCCAAGCGCTCGTAGTCGGTCTCTGCGATTGATGTAACACCGTGAGGTGAAACACGCTCTGCCAAGCGTGATTTCTCTTGAATCGAGACTCTCTCTAAACTCACGGAGTGACCGATGGCTGACCCCTTGGAAGTGGTCGAGTTAAAGCTTGCCGACTTGTTTTCGGGAATCGTGTCGGTGGCAAAGGCCGAAGACTTCTTCATTTCGGTCCCTGGCGACCGGCTCGGCAAAGTCGACGTGGAGTTCGGCAACGGGCGAGTCGTTCAACTCGATGGAAGCGACTCCGCGATCGAGCGGTTTCGATCCGAAGTCGGCCAAATGTCGCCGGAGCCGTTTCGTTTTGAATCCGAAGCCAGCGACCGGCCCCGTTGACTCCGTAGCGGCGCACGTCTTCTGGCGACTCAACGATCGCGTAGCACTGGTGAAAGCGAGTCACCTTCAGTTACCCTGATCAAAAGGAAAAAACCAATGACGTAAATCCCCATGGTTCTGCCCATGCCGCTAACTCTGTAGGAATCCATTTCCCTTTATGGCATACATCAACGACCGTGCTGATGCGGTTGCGTCGATGCTCGAACGATTCACGACCGCACACGCCTATCAGGTTGCTGGCCAGTACGCGAACATCGAGTTTTGGATCGCTGAGACGCTTCACGCGCTCGAGGCGATCGCAGACTACGATGCCCGCTTCGAGAGAATGTCGACGGCTCAACGCGCATGGGTCGCCGCCCATCGCGTCGTCGTCGGTTCGTATTGCCCCGCCTGTGGTGGCCAATGCGAATTCGAACCGGATTTGAAACCACCACGCGTGCCCACTCAGATACCGTCAAAAGGACGGAACGAAGCCACTCGGCGACTCAAAGATGCGTTCTATTTCTTTATCCTTCGGTGCTACCGAATGAACCTTGTTGACGAACGGACTCTGCGCGACACGTGCTCACGTATTGGCACTTCGGTTGAGGCTCGCGATCTCGTCCGCAAATAGTGCACGTCTTCCGCTTCAGATCCACTCGAGTAAAATTCTTCAAGTAGACCGCGTCTGAAACGAACGTCCGATGTCACCCAAACCCCGCGTTGTCGGGACGAGGCTTCACGAAAATGACGGATGCATTCTGGACTGGAGGCCCGGACGCGTACGCTGAAGGTCTACGCGAGCAATACGAACCGCAACTGGAAAACCTGCGCAAGCGCCGCGAGGATGCTGACCACCATGAACGCGCTGAACTTGACCTAGAAATCGAACGCTTGGAGGCTGAATACAAATCCGAGCTGGATTCCATCGGCGACCGCCTCTTTTGATCGGCGAATGTGATGCGCGACCGCTTGCGGATTTGGAGTGGGGCCTCTTCTGGCAATTCATCGCCGAACTTGGCTTTTTAGCAATGTGCGTCGATGTTGGTTGCGAATAGCGAATAGGGCTGTGAATGTTGCCGACTACATTGCCGAACTTGAGACCGGTTGCAGGCGTCTCGCCGCTGACAACGTGGTCGCCGAAGTTCGTGGGGATCCGCCGTCGATCGGTTCATTCCTGTACGCGACTTCAGTGAGCCGGGCCGTTGAGATATCGATCGATGACGAAGGATGGTACGTCGAATTCTGGCACGCTAACTCAGATGATTCTTTGTCAGAGTCCTCGCTCGGCTCGTTCTCGGATGCTCTCGCGGCGGCCCGCGATTGGCTCAGCTCCGATTGATGCTGTTTTCGCTTCTTCCGCACAACTGCCGACGTTGGCTTTGGTAAAATTCGTTCTCACCTGAGATTGCCTCCCATTGTTTGGGAGTCGCAACGTAGCATTCGGTTGGTCGCCCGAGATTCGATGCATTCACTGCCGGCCACGCTCGTAGACAGCCTTCCGGCGGAACTCGTTGGCGACGCGAAAGCGTGGTGCGAAACGCTCGACGAATCCGACCGTGACGAATTGCAGCAACTCTGCGACGCTCGCAAGAACCTCTTCCTGTTTGAGACCTTCTCTGGCTCTGAAACCAAACCCGAGATTACAGGAGGAACGTTCATACCCGGCGCAAACGCATTCGGCGT
>JBCBLJ010000945.1:0-3016 GCA_038520195.1 Planctomycetota bacterium | reverse complement strand
GCAACACAACGGTTGATCAACTTCGCGAAGAACGACGAGTTAAGCGTCGAAATCCCACTGGCAAACGCATTCGCCGCGACGGTTGGCTTGCGCCACTTCGGATGCGAAAAAGCGCCGATGAACCGGAAGTGCACAAGCAAGGTGTCCGAGCGAGCAACAAAGGCTTTCTCGATCTCTCGCTCGGTGATTACCTGAGACTGCTAAGATGGACCGCGAAGCAATGCGATAGTGGTTCGGGGAAAAACGTCCCGTCTCACTTGCAAGGCATCGTCGCGCGCTTGGGCATCGATCTTTCGATGTGGCGTGACTTGGTGTGGGACTTTCAGCGTTACTTCGGCCAGAGTTGCTGCGCCGGTTCACCGTCATCGATGTCGGCCTACGCCGATTCAAGTGGACGGAATTGGGCGAAGGGTCAGCGGCGAGTCGCTGAGTGTTTCGAGGCCCAGCCTTCGGGCTGATTCGAACGAAAGGAGAAGGGATGCGCGTCTTGATTTTGATCGATCTTCAGAATGATTTTTTGCCGGGAGGTGCGCTGGAAGTTCCCGATGGCGATGCTGTCGTGCCGCTCGCGAATCAGAAGATCGCTTCCGCGGAGCACGTTGTGGCGACTCAGGACTGGCATCCAGTGGGACACGGCAGCTTCGCGAGTTCACAGGATGAAGTGTCGATCGGCGACACGTTTCAACTCGCCGGTCTCGATCAAGTTGCGTGGCCCGATCACTGCGTTCAAGGTACCAGGGGCGCGGCGTTTTCGTCCGACCTTCATTCCGACGGGATCGATCACGTGGTTCAGAAAGGAACAGATCCGCTGATCGACAGCTATAGCGGCTTCTTTGACAACGGCCGAAAGCAAGCGACGGGCCTGCACGAGTACCTGCAAGGCATCGGTGCCGAGGAAATCGAAGTCGTTGGACTGGCAACGGATTACTGCGTGCTGTTCACGGTCCTCGACGCCCTCCAACTTGGTTACCGCGTGACGGTGGACCTTGCCGCGTGTCGCGGTGTCAACTTGAAGGATGGTGACGTCGAGAACGCGGTGGAGAAAATGCGTGACGCGGGTGCGCAGGTTCTTGGCTAGCATGAGAGACCTTTCCATCGGCCCCGTCTGGCAGCCCAGCGCAACTAACGAAAACATCGGCCGGCAACACGGCAAACCTGGACTTCATGAGACGATCGTCAAACTCGTTCGAGGTAGGTGGTTGCCTTGCCGGTTGCACACGGTGCAGCCCGGGTTCTGACCCGGAACCTTGGTATCTGCAGCCGGTGTTCGGTCGATGAAAACAAAACATGAAGGGGCTCTCCGTTGTCTCGAGTAGCGTGTCACTCTCGAATCGCAACGGCCCGAACCGGAACCCTTGACCGCGTCTACTTAGCGCGCCAAGGATTGTCTTCCATTCGATCGGGGTCGATGTCGGCGTAGTGCATTCTTTCAGCCTCCGGCAAAACATCCCATTCCCAAAGCGAGTAGAGCGTGCCCATCGCCATGAGGAGTTTGGCAGCGGACTTCATGGTGATGCCGAGTCGGAGCATTATGAACAGCAATAGCAGAGCGCCGAGCAAAAACAACGCGAAGGCGATCCAGCGGGCCCAGGAGTGTTTGAGCCACAGTCCGATGCCGATGGGGAAAAAGGCCGGGCAGACGTAGCGCGTGTACCAGGATCCGCCGTCAACAAATAGAAAAAATAGACCGGCAACCATGAACAGAAACGAGAGGAACGCGATGCCTCCGCGAGGCGGTCGGATGTCAAACCAGCCAATCATGGGTCACTCCGCCAATCCCTACTTTGCACGTTGGGTTTCATCGTTAGCGGTGGGCTTCGATCGCGGCGCGCACCGCACCTTCCTCCACGTCGCCGACCAACTTCACGTGTCCGATGCGCGTGGGAAGGATGAATCGGAGTTTGCCGTGCGCGACTTTCTTGTCTCGCATCATGACGGGGAGCATTTCATCGGGATCGGCATCCGTCAACGTGATTGGCAAGCCGCATGCAGTCAGCAGCCGGGTCTGTCTCGCAAGTAGTTCTGACCGACAAAGCCCGAGTGAGATCGCCAGCGATGCCGCCATTTGCATTCCGATCGAAACTGCTTCGCCGTGTAGCACTTGACCGTAACCAGCGATCGCTTCGATGGCGTGTGCGAAGGTGTGTCCGTAATTGAGGATAACGCGGCGGCCGCTGGTCTCTCGTTCGTCTTCTTGGACGACGCGAGCCTTGGAAAGGCAGCTCTGTTCGATCGCGTGACGCAACGAGGCTTGCTCGCGGGCCACCAGCGATTCGACGTTCGTTTCGAGCCAATCGAAGAAGGGCGCATCCTCGATGACTCCGTACTTGACCACCTCGGCGAGTCCGCTGAGGTAGCTGCGATCGGGTAGCGTCTTCATGGTCTCGGTGTCCGCCCACACGAGGTGAGGTTGCCAAAAAGCACCGACCATATTCTTAGCGGCGGCGAGATTGATGCCGGTCTTGCCGCCCACGCTGCTGTCGACCATCGATAGCAGTGTGGTCGGAACCTGAACGAATCGAATGCCGCGAGCAAATGAAGCGGCGGCAAATCCGGCGAGATCACCGACGACCCCGCCGCCAACGGCGACGACGACGCTGCGTCGATCGGCGCCACTGGCGAGCATCCAGTCGAGGAGTTCGGCGTACTGCCGAATCGACTTGCTCGGTTCTCCCGAAGGAACCGATTTCGCTTGCACGCGGGTGTTGGGCGTGGAGATCGCGCGGGCCAGCTCGCTCGCCAGCCCGCCGACCGCTTCATCATGGATCAACAGCGCGTGCGACAAATCGCCAAGAGCTTCATAGAGAGCCTCAGCGAACTGACCGGTTGCCGCCGAGACAATATGAATGGGATAGCTCCGATCGCCGAGTTCGACCTTCACAAGGTGAGCCGGGGAGTCAGCCAGTTCGCGGTTCATTCGAAAAATCGAAGTTGCTTGGTATAAAGGCGAGCGGTACCGCCGGTGCCAGTGCCACCCGAGAGAAAGGCAGTTTAGCGATGAGTTTTCACCAAGACG
>JBCBLJ010000431.1:0-7015 GCA_038520195.1 Planctomycetota bacterium | reverse complement strand
TTGCGAGCGTGCGTGAATGCGTCGAAGGGAAAGGCCGTTGAGTTGACGTTCATGCGGGGCGGTAAGGAGCAAAAACTCTCAACGACGCCCGAGCGGCAGCCCTTGGCCGCCGTCTCGGCCGACGCATACGGAATCTGTCCGCGAGTGTCGAACTCCGAATTGCTCTTCTTGGGAACGCCCGCCGTGATCGATTACTCCAAGCCCGCAAGTCCCAAGCAGGCCGAGTCTCCAGAATCTGACGAATAGGCTTTCGAGGAGATGGGTTGATGCCGCCCGTCTTCCGATCCGAGGCAAACGGCGATGTTGGGGTGACGTTGGTTGCCCCAACCGCCGTTTGCGTTTCATTTGACACTTTCCAATCGTGCGGAGTTGTCGCTGACTGACGTCGAGCGCCGACGAGAACCGACGCCGAAACGCACCGATATCCACTTTGGTCGGTCGGTATCGGCAAGATCATTGACTTGCCGGGCTTTGCCGACCGATCCGTAAGAGGTGATGACGGACGGTTGTCGGACGAGCCAACGGTTGCGTTGTGTCGGTGCGGTCAGATCGGAACTCGCGGCGGTCGGACTCTGAGCGAATTGGTCGAGAAGTTTCTATACTACCGCCCACAAATGAGGAGCTTCTTCCGCGCGGATTTCGCCATGAACCACCACTTTCGCCGTTTCGTTATCACGGCCGTGACTCTGATTCCTGTTACTTGTGCTTCAGCGGACTGGCCACGCTGGCGCGGCGAGGACGACTCCGGGAGTGTCGTCGCGGGTAACTATCCGTCCGAGTTGTCCGCAGCGCGAACAACGTGGAAAGCTAAGTTGCCGGGCAAGGGTTGTTCGACACCAATCCTCGTGCATGGCAAGATTTTCGTGACGGCACCGGTCGACGGAAAGGACGCGCTGTTGGCTCTCGACTCCGAAGGGAATCAGCTTTGGGAGACCACGTTTGAGCTTGAAGTCGGTGGTAAGCACAAGAACGGGTCGGGTTGCAATGCTTCACCGGTCACCGACGGGGAATCGGTGTTTGTTTACTTCAAGAGTGGCACGCTGGCGGCCGTCGACTTCGACGGTGCCATTCGATGGCAGACCGACTTGACGGAGCGATTCGGCGCGGCCCAGTTGTTCTGGGATCACGGCACGTCTCCCGTGTTGACGAAAGGGCACGTGGTTTTCGCGAGGATCCATGCCGGTGATTCGTGGGTGGCGGCGTTTGACAAAGTGTCGGGACAGTTGACCTGGAAGGTCGCTCGGAACTACGAAACACCTGTCGAATGCGATCACGGCTACGCGACTCCGATCGTGATGCAATGGAAAGGTCGCGAATGCATTTTGGTCTGGGGCGCAGAACATCTCACGCTTCACGATGCCGCCGACGGAAATGTGGTTTGGTCCTGCGGTGACTTTAATCCCGACGAGAACAAGCTCTGGCCGTCCATCGCGACGCCCGTCCTATTCGACGACCTGGCGGTGGTGGCTTACGGACGCAACGATCGCCGCATCCCGCGACTTCATGGGGTTCGCTTGGGTGCCGACAGCAAACAAGAACACCAATGGTTTCGTGACGACATTGGAACATTCGTGCCGACGCCGGTCGCCTATCGAGGCAAACTCTATCTTGTTCGAGATCACGGGCAGGTGGAATGCTTGGACCCCGTCACCGGCAAAACGGTTTGGAGCGAAGCGTTTCCAAAGAACCGCAACAAGTTTTACGCGTCTCCGCTGATCGCTGGCGGGAAACTGTACGCTCCGCGCGAGGATGGCGTCGTCTTTGTCGCGTCGGTGAGTGACTCGGTGTTCGAGTTGCTTTCCGAGAATGACATGGGCGAACCGGTCATCGGTTCACCCATCCCCACTCGCGACGGTATTTTGATCCGTGGGGAAAAGCATTTGTACTGCATTCAATAGTTCATGCGGCGGCCGAGAACAATCGTGTTCAGGTGATCGAACTGTTGCTTCAACACGGCGCGGAGACCACGGCATCCCTATCTTCGGGCGAGACGGTGTCCGATCTAGCGGCACGGAGTGGATATACCGAGTTGGTTAAAGTCCTCACCGCTTGATCGGTGGCAACGCGGACGGGGCAGTCTGCACTCAAACCGAGTCATCAGCGCGCAGGGCGGTGGCCGAGTTGACCGCCTCCAATCACCACCCCGACAAAGACTGGGCGAGAGCAATCGATGCAAATGGACGACTACCTGCTTGATCACGCAGAAGTGGACTGGTCGTCTGTCCTGGCACCGTGGCATTGGCTGTTGCCCGCTTCCCTCACGATCTGGATTGTCAACCGATTCGGCGACATCTTCGCCGTTTTGGACGATGGATGTGTCTACATGTTCGATGTTGGGCGAGGCACGATTGAACGCGTCGCCGAGTCGCGGGAACACTTCGGGGACTTGCTCGATACGGACGACAACGCGAGTGACTGGCTGATGATTCCTTTGGTCGACGATCTCGTTGCGGGTGACAAGACATTGAAACCAGGTGAGTGCTATGGGTATGCTCTCAATCCGGTCCTTGGTGGCGACTACACCACGGGGAATACCATCGTCCTCCCCCTAGGCGAACACTATCGATTCAACGCCGAAATCCATCGACAAATCAAGGACCTGCCCGATGGTGCTGAGGTGACCATCGAGTTTACCGACGACTAATCCAGCCCAGGAGACAAGAATGGCACTCGCAAACGAACGTGTAGTGGAATACGAGTTTCTCGCGGGCATGTACCGCGACGGCTACTTTCCAGATTTCCTCGTCGACAAGTGTAAAATGATCCTCGTCGAACTGTGCGAGCAAATCGAACACGCGAAACCGAGTACGCTCGCGGAGCTTTACAAGTTGACGCAAGCCGCTACGGAAGCTTTCAATGAGCTTCAAGAAGAGTTTTGCGACAATGACAGCGAGATCGAGACCGTCGCACGAGATTGCATCGGCATGGACTTCGCGTTCATCGCCAAGGCATATGGTTTCGACGATGCCGATGGAGAGGAATTGATTGCGACCCGCGATTGGTAGTTCAGTCACCTGGCTCCGCGAGGTATGCAAGGCTACGCAGACCTGGCTGACAAGCCCGCAGTCGACTAATCGCCCGACTCGAGGCGGATGATCTCTCGCGCCAAACGTCTAGCCAACTCCAGTCTTACAGATTCATCCGAGGCGACCGACGTCCGGACGTTGTCGACGCGCGTCTATTCCATTCGATGGACGCTGACGTTCGGAATCACCACCGACCAAAAGGACTCGGGAAGGAGGTATGCGATCGTCCCAGTGACCACGATGAAGACCGCGGTCGCAATAATCCGCTTGCGCCCCGTTCGAGGCCGGGGCGATTGCACGGCGCGTGGTGGATCATATGGCTGCATCGATCAGGCCAAAGGCGGAACTTTCGAAAAAAGAAACGAGAGATCCGCGACAATTCTGTCCGCGAACGGAATGCGATCTATCCGGGCACGGAGGTGCCGCGAGGAGATCGTGTGTTGAAATTCGGCGTGGACTCTTTGCATGATGTTCGAGGCGGCACTAGAACCGCTCCGCATGGCAGATGCCAACGTTTGTCTTCTTGAACCGAGCCCTTGAGCGTCGGCTCGTCTTTCGCGACGTCAAAGGCTCAATGGGTCTGCCGTTTTCCGATACGATCGTGCGGGAAGTCAGACTCTACAACGTGCGCAAAGACACTGGGGACATCGAGGTGAATTGCGTCAAGCAATGGTCGACCAAACGCCGAGATTGTGTGATCCGTGTCCGCGAGAAACCCGCAGCTGAAATCATGTGCCACGACGTAACATGGATCAGCCCAAGGGAGCAGCTCGACCGGCCAATGTTCAATGTGATCCGGAGTCGAATGTAGATCAACGCGAAACCAGGGGTGGTTAATGTTCTCAACCACGAGCCATTGTGAAATGGGCGAAGCTGCCTTCATCGCGGACAACGCCTTTCGGTGGAGATCATCGATAGAGGCTTGCCGCTCGGGTAAGTGCCCAGATGACGTAGAATGTGAGACGTCCCACGTCACGTATGGCGAAGGAACCCGACGCTCACCCTCGGGAAAGAAATGAGAAAAGAAACGCTCCAAGGTCTGTTCAAACTCGCGTCGATCCTGAATCTCTTGCCAGCCAAACGCGGCCTGCGCGATCCGCTCTCGTTCACGCCGATCTAACTCAGCTCGGAATTTCTCATCGCGTTCCTGTCTCACGTTTTTTAGGGTCCCTATGTCATGTGAGATGTTGCAAACTGCTTGGCACCGGCCCAGACGATCGGCGACAGAATAGGCCTGACCGATGCTTGATTGCACTCTCAGGGAGTACTGATTTCAGAAAAGTCTTTGGGGTCGAACTTGCTCCGATTCGTCAAACCGCCTCGCGCGCAGCGGACCTAAATGATAAGTGAATGGATGGGGTCCCTACCCGGCTTCGCCGCGATCTGCCTCAGCCGCTAGCACACGGCTGAAGAGATCGGAACAACGTGTTCGTTTGCGAATGTCCGCGTCTTCGGGAATCGAGTTCAAGAGCATTCGGACACGTTCAGTTTGACGGGTTGTGAAAACGTCCTGTTCAATGAGCCAGAGGCAGGCGTCTGCCATTTCAAGGGTTTGCTTGTCGGTCTTGTTGGCAACGTGAAAAAGTGATTCGTAAGTTTCGCGATGGCGAGCGATTCCCTGTTGCCGTTTTCGACAGTCAGCACAACGAACGCAGTCGGATTCGAGCCCAAACCCAAGTTCTTCGTACCAATACCTCTGTTCTTCGGCAAAGAAAATGAACGGACGACTGCAATCACGGCATTGTCGTTCGAGGTCGAAGTAGTGCGTCACCGAAACGGTCGCCGGTGTCTGCCGGGAAAGATCAGCAGTGATCGCTGTGTTGGGAATTCGCCTCGTGCGATCACAGTACTCGCTGCAATCGCCGTAGGGCCATTCCTTTCCAACAACGGCCTGGTACTGCGAGACGATTTCTTTGTGACTGGTCGCGTTCCAATGAAGACGAACGTTGCGATCCATCGGACTCGGGTTCAGACCGCTGACGTTGGGGCGACGGCCGTAGCGAGGATGATCAGCGAATTGAGCGTACTTGTCGGTCTTGCGAGTCATCTTTTCCGTCGGCGAACGAAATGCGACCGATCCAGCGCTGGAGGTACGGGATAGATCGAGCTGTAGTTGTCGCGGACGACTACGTGCGACGTGAGAGTCTCAATTAGAACTCGTCGTACTGGTTCAGGCCAGCTGAATCGGCGAGAGGTTCCAGACCAGGTAGAAAAGGCTGAGTGACCGGTATTTTCGCGGGCGGCGGTGCCTTTGCACTTTCAGGTGGACGCAAAATGTTGTCCGTGCACCAGTCGTAAAAGCCTTCACCCATCGCCTCGTCGCAAGTCGCTTTTCTTCGCGTTCTTGGCTCTCGGCGTACAAACACGGGCTACACTCCGAGTCGAGTCCCAATAACTCCGACCAACTCGGCTTCGGCTGGTGATCTGTTAGAGTCAAATGATCGCTGCCGCGGCGGTCGCAACAACGCGTATGGTACTCCTTCTCTCTGCTTGCTGCGGAGCTGAAGAACTCGCTGGGTCAGCGGTGCCAAGAGAGGACTCGTCCCGTTGACGATACGCTTCACGGCGCGAGTTGGACCAACCGGCAAAGCATCGTGATTTGGTGATTTGCGACGCTTGGATGTGCAAGCACCAACGACGCTCACCGATTCAATCGCAACGTCACCGGGAAGGCGAACGGTCGGGGTGCGCGTTGATGGTGAAAAGGAGGATCAAAAACGCATTTCGTGAGTGTTCTTTGGCCAACTCACTCGATGGCGTCAGCGGTCCGTGGATGTCGATGGCCACCGGAAATCGAGTGTCCGTGATCCATCCCCACCATCACGACAAAATACTTCAATCGGGCTTCTTGAACAGAACCAGCGACCGTTGGCTCGTCCCTCGCGACGTCAAAAAGGCTTATTGGTTAACCGCCGATTTGCCGCGCTTTATAGTTTACCAAAGTCAGTTGGCGTGGACACATGGCCGCATTGACGGCACGTCGTGTGACACAAAAAGACGTTGAATAAGTCTTGCCAACGATCATCGAATTCATCAGCCAACTCGTCGGCGTTCCAGAAGACGAATCCAACGACGAGCGAGAAGACGTCGTGATTGCATTTTGGGCATGGAAACGGCTGGCGATCACCGGTGCCGCGGACCTTCACCGCGCGGCCGGACAAACCCTCGCGAATGTCAATATCAGCGTGGTAGCCGTGAATGTCCGTGTCAAACAATTCGGTGGTGGCGTTGCACTGGATGCAGCGAAACGCCAATGGGCTGACGAGCAACAATTCGCCATCGTAGTCTGTGTTGTAATCAGCGAGCGAGTACCCCAATAGGTTCCCGTTGTCGTGCCGACACTTGCAGCGGAGTTGCCAGACAGATTTCGGATTATCGTCCCACGGTTCAGGAAGTGTGGACGTGGCGACGCTAAAATTCTTAATGCAGCTCGGTGGCGTGTTGGCCAATTTGTCGATGAACACGTCCAAGTCTGACATAGGTACGCCTGTACTGTCGCGAACGGCGGGCATCAGCAGGGACGAGCGAAAGGCAACCACTGCCAAACGCGCCGCCGAGTCCTCGGTGTGCATGCCATGGTGCGTCATTCTTCGGCACCAATCACGTTGACGCCAATCTCGCGATACGCGCCAGAACCAATCCCTTCGAGAACAACAAAACTCTGTTGGATCTCCCAAACGTATCCATTCTCGTATGGTACACGAACAGGTACAAGTCTCGGGCACGATCAATACGTCCACCCGACAAACTACCCAATTGAATCGCATCGTCAAAATCCAGATCGACGGGATCATTCTCTGAATTTTGGATGTACTAACACACGTCTGCCATGTCGCGGGCAAGTGAATGCATGAATCAAAGGGGTCAGCATGAACCAAAGGTGTCAATGATGAACCCTTTGATTCATGCATTCACTTGCCCGCGACATGGCAGACGTGTGTTAGTACATCCAAAATTCAGAGAATGATCCCGTCGATCTGGATTTTGAC
>JBCBLJ010000890.1:0-3296 GCA_038520195.1 Planctomycetota bacterium | reverse complement strand
TCGACTTCCCGCTGGCCGCAAGTCTTCGTCGCTCGTCCAAATAACGCGTCATAAAGTGGATGGTGTCGTCGACTGCGATCCCGAGGCAAACTGTGAAACTGCAAACCATGACGATCTCGAGGTTGTGGCCAGCGAAGGCTAGGCAAGTTCCAGTGATTGCGAGTGGAAACAAGTTGGGAACGATTGAGATGAGTCCAAGTCGAATGGACTTGAAAACGCAGGTCAGGACAAGCCAAGTCATGACCGACGCAGTGCCCAGGCTGAGTGCGCAGTCCACAACAACCTGATACAGATTTTCCGATCGCCAAACCGCTCGGCCGGTAAGACGAAACTCAAAGTCCGGATGCTCCTTTCGAAGCTCTGCCAGCTCGGTTTCAATGCGATCGAATACTGGTCGGTAGGCTGCGATACCTAGATAATGCACACGGAAATTCACCACCGTGCGACTTCTCTCCGGCGAGTGGAATGCCGTCTTCAACGGCGGCGGAAGCAAGTCAAGAAGGGACATCCTTTCTTCAGGTGGACCGCTGCCAGGCTGTGCGTCGATGAGGTTCTTGATCGAAAGAGGACGTCCAATTAGCTCTTCGCTCTGAAGTATCTTGTCGACCTTGTCAGTCACCTTGAGAATGAGAGGGTCGTCACACTCGACATTGCGGTTCCATCGGATTTCGACGGAGGAGAACTCCAAGCCACCGAACGCTTCATCGACGTGCAATAACGCTTGAGTCGACTCATCGCTTTGCGGCAGGTAGTCCAATACACGCTGATCAGGCCGCAATGAGAGTGCCACTCCAAAGCAGATGATGGTCAGGGCAATGCCCGTCCAAGCAAAGATATTGCGATTGTGAATCACGAGATCGACGAGGGTTCTAATCTTGTGAAGGTTGCGGTCGATCACACCGGACTCCTGCCCAGCTTCGATACCATTTCCCAAGGGTGACGAGCAGGCCAGTGGGATAATTGTCACGACGGAGATGAAGCACAGTACGGCGCCAACCACGCTGCATAATGCGAACTGCTGCACCCAGAGGGAATCGACGAGCATGAGCGAGCCGAAGCCGATTGCTGTCGTGAGCGACGTCAGAAAACATGCCAACCCGACTTGGCCAAGACCATCGATGGCGGCGTCATTGATACTTTGCCCTCTCGCCCGTAGTTTGCGAATCTGAACCATCAGGTGCACGCCGTCCGTGAGGCCAACGAGACTCACCAGGACCGGGAGCACGACATCGATGAACGGGTTTCGGTCGTACCCCAAGAACTGAATAAAGCCCAGCGTCCAGAACACACCGAATGCGGGGGCAAGGCCCACGATGACCACTGCTCGAATACCGCGAAACAGAATCAGTGACATGACGAAAATCGTGCCGAATCCTAAGAATCGGTACTTCAGCTGATTCGCCTCATGTGTGGATATCTTTGCGATTGCGGATGGAATGCGACCGGTCACGCGGACTCGGAAATCCGTCTCCGGATGAGCTTTGAGGGTTTCGAGGATGGAGTCCTTCAAGGCCGTCGTGGCGTCATCGTCGTCATGGACTTGGAGGTAGTTCAAGCGGACCATTATCAGCAAGGTCCGGCCGTCGTCACTCAGGAGTTGTCCGTTGACCAAAGGGTGAAACATCGCCTTTTCACGACTCTTCTGCAAGCGGTTCTGCGAAGCCTTTGATCGTGGCAGAAGAGGATCGTCTAGCCCGAAGATATTCAGTACCGGCAGTTGGCCCATCCACAGGACGCCGGCAACTTGCTCCAGTGCTTCTAAGTTATTGACGGAATCGCGAAGTGCTTCTAATGATTCATTGGTGAAAAAGTCTTCGCCTTCGACAACGATGACGACGTCGGCGTCCGACAGGCTGATGGGGCTTACACTTTGCTGTTCATCGATCTCTCGGTCTGCTTGAGATTCGGAGTCTTGTTCACCTTTGAGAATGTTGAGGTGGAAGACGCTCGGACGCACGTAACCCGTCATGGCAACGGAGCTGATCGCGACGACGAAAGCCGCAACGAGCGCACGCTTCTCGACGCTCCGTTTGGCCAGCCAGTGGAAGAATCTCAGCATCGGAGGGACCTCATTAGCTCGTACTGCGGGCAAAACTGGATCAGCGAACCTCGGCGGCATCGCGCCAACGTGGAAGTTTCCGCGAGCGGGCCTCCGCTCGTGTCAGCGAAGGCGTGGCGGTTCAAGCCTTAGGCAACGAGAGATTCAGTCGTAGAGAAGGGCCGCAACTTCCTCAATTTCTTTTCGCGTGACCACGCCGTCGGCGTTCCAATCGAAGAGGTTGAAATTGAAATGACGCACGAAGACGGAACCCTCGGACTCTTCGATCTTGCCGTCTTGATTGTTGTCCATCTTGGACAGTACTCGTTTCACATAGGCCGCGATTTTCTCATCGACATTCGTCGAGTCTTCAGGCGTCATTCGCCGTAGGTGGCCAGACGCCTCGCGCGGAATCGCAAGTCCCCAAAAGATCGCTACCATCTCCTCCCAAGATTGGGCTCCCCAAAAAACAGTTTCTTCAGGGTTGGGATTGAATGGGTTGTTCGGGGAATTGTCGAACCTGACTTCGAAACTCAAATTTGCCAGACTTTTGATAGGGATGGGCGTCTTCAAGAAGTAGTTATGTTGCCAATTAAAGTCGTAGCTCGGAACGCTCAGTATTTGCTCCTGTTGCTCGCTGGGGCAGGGCTTAGACTCTTTGGCTGTGTTCCGATCCACGGCTTGCGGGGCGTTCTTAGAGACAAAGGCCTTGAACGACTTGCCACGGACGTGCATGTGCGGGTAAATCGAGATCAGCGTCGCCTCTTCCGGTAGACTTTGGACGTCGCCATGGACTATGTAAGAGGGATCGTTTGGCGGGATTTCAAAGTCCTGATTCATGGACAGTATTGTGACGAGGCGATGAGTCACGTTTTCTTCATCGGCAAACTTGATCGCAAGCCTAGTCAAGTCCTTTCGTTCGGTTCCATTGGGTGCGTAGTGCATCTGAAAAACGAACTTCGATCCGGCAGTGATCTTTCGGGCGTGTCCGCTGTGCGTGGATACTTTCCGCCCAGGTACGTAGCCTGCCAGCCAGCCTGCATCTTCAAATTGTGTGCCATCAGGTGGACGAACAAAGACGATGACGTGGTGCACTACTTCTCGAGCACCTGGGAGGACGACGGCACGCTCAATCCACTTGTCCTCTTCGAAACCTGGATCAACCACGAAGTACTGGTATTCGATGACTCCGTCCTTGGGAACAACAAAGGGACGGCCACGCATCGGCAACACCAGATCTGGCTTTTCCGAAACATGC
>JBCBLJ010000002.1:0-51223 GCA_038520195.1 Planctomycetota bacterium | reverse complement strand
TTCGGTGTCAAACTGGTGCTCGCGGTGAGTGGGACCGCTTACCTGTCGGCCGATAAGATCGGCGAGAAAAGCGTGCCGGTCATCGTCGGGCCCGCCTTGACGACGCAGCGCAGCGGACGCACCTACAACTTGCCCCAGCATTTTCGTACTGCGGGTTGCCCCGTACTGTTGCAAACACGAGCGACCACCGCGGCGGCTTCTCTGCCACAGGTCGTCGCGCACGCCGCCAGCCGTGGACTCGGCCGAGACGATGCCGTGGAGGCACTCACGACTGACCCGACTGAGATCTTCCGCCTGGAGAACGTCGGACAGATCAAGGCCGGGTTTGACGCCGACCTGACTTTGTTTGATGGCCCTCCGTTTTCGCCCGCCAGTCGTGTCGTTGGTGTCATGATTGACGGAAAATGGGCTTACCTGGATAGCCGATATGATCCTTACGCCTCGAAGAAGGCACGCTGATCCGATGCGAATCAAACTTCGAACCGATGCTAGTCGAGTGTCTCTGCGACTGCTCTTGTCCTGCGTGATGCTGGCCGGTCTGGTCGGTCATGTGTTTGCCGTCGAGACAAAGTCGGCGGAGACTTCATCGAAGACGAAACCGAAGTACGCGATCAACGTCGGCAAGATCATCACATCGGTGAGCGAGCCCATTGTGGACGGTCGGATTCTCGTGAGCGATGGCAAGATCGAAGTCATCGGTACGCAAAAGGAAGTCGACATACCCGATGGCTATGAAGTGGTCGATCATCCGAATTCGTTTGCGACGCCGGGATTGATTGACGCTCACAGCCACGTCGGCGGGACGATGGACTTGAACGAGATGGTTTATCAAACCAATCCCGAATTGCGCAACTGGGATCAAATCATCCCGCACAACGATGCGCTCAAGACCGCGATCGCCGGGGGCGTCACGACGATTTGCTTCATTCCCGGTAGCGGGACAAATATGGGGGGCTGGGGCACGCTGATGAAGACGGGACCCGGCTCTCCCGATGAAGTCATCATGCGAGCGCCCGGTGTGTTAAAGATCGCGCAATCCGGCAACCCCGAGCGTCGGGGCGGCGAAGTCGGTTCGGGCCGCATGGGTATGAATCACGTCATCCGACGGCAGCTCGAAGAAGGCCGCTACTACGTTCGCCAGTGGGACATGTATGAAGCCGGGAGGCTGGAGGATAAACCCGAGGTCAACTTGAGGCTGGAATACTTTAAGCCGCTGTTCCGTCGGGAGATCCCGGTGGTGGTTCACACACAGGCCTATCAAGTCGTCCAATCGACGCTCCGGATCCTGCATGACGAGATGAATCTTCGAGTGGTGATCGATCACGGCACGTTCGACAGTTACAAGATTTCGGACGAGATCATCAAACGAGACATTCCCGTGATGGCAGGACCCCGAGGTTTTCGGTACGAGCCCGAAGATGGTCAGATTCACGGGATCGTTGCCGAGTACGCCGACCGGGGCGTCGTGGCGTTGGGTGTGAACACCGATGCACCCGTGGTGCCCCAAGAAGAACTCGCGTTTCAGGCAACGATGGCCGTTCGATACGGATGGAATGCGGACGCCGCGATTCGAGGATTGACCATCGAGGCGGCGAAGGCGCTGATGATCGATGACCGTGTCGGGTCTCTGGAGGTCGGAAAAGACGCCGACATTGTGATTTGCACGGGCTCGATCGTGGACCCACGCGAATATGTCGAGCAAGTGTTCATCGATGGATCGAGCGTCTATGACATCCGAGTCGATCGCCGCCGATTCTAAAGTGATGACGACACCGATCCAACGCAACTCTACGGACAACATTCATACCGTCGCTAAAAGCGTCCGCACAATGACTCTCTTGACTAAACCACCCCGTGCCAAGCCCGCGCTTCTGATCGCTGCCGTCGCATTGGCGGCGCTGATGACTTCCAGTGGAAGGGCCGATGGGTTGCTCGCGATTACCGGAGCTCGAATCGAGACCGCGACCGACGACGGCCTGATCGAAGATGGCGTCATCTTGATCCGCGATGGAAAAATCGAGGAAGTTGGCGCGGATGTTGACATCCCCGGATCGGCGGCAGTGATTCGCGCCGACGGCAAGACGGTCATGCCTGGAATCATCGATCCCTACTACGTCGTGACCGTGCCGTCTTCGTCCGCCGGCAGCACCCAACGGACGATCGTCTTCCGAGGAAGAACCTTCGTCATCGGAGGTTCGCCGGCCGCGACCGACACTTCGTTCGTGAAAGTTGCCGACGCGTTTCAGCCGGCGCGGTGGGAATGGCGACCGGCTGTTCGCAGCGGTATCACGACTGCGCATCTGGTTACCCGGGGATACGGCCAGTCCTGCTTGGCGAGCCCCCGTGTCGATCCGGCATCGATCTCATTGGATTCTGGCGAGCCGAGAACGTTTATCGCCGTTTCCAACGAACCCAAGAGCCTGAAGGTGCTGCGAACCGGACTGAAGAAGAAGTCTTCTTCCTCGTCAGGATCAAGCGCCTCGAAGACGTCATCTGGCAGTTCGTCTTCGACCGCCCGTTCCTCAAGCGGCGCAGCTTCCTCTACTTCTTCCTCAAGCAGTTCGTCCGCTTCAACGGCCGCCGACGTTTGGGAAGAGGTTCGCAGTGGCAAGTTTCCGTTGGTCGTCAACGCCAACAACGCGTCCGCGGTGCTTTATCTTGTCGAAGAGTTGAAGAAGGAAGAGAACAAGGATGTCAAAGTGGCCTTGGTCCTCTCCGGCTCCGATGCGATCTTAACGCTCGATCAGCTTCCCGCCGAACGGGTCACGTTGGTGCTCGCACCCCGCTTGGAGACCGAACCGACGACACGTCGCCTAATCAATGTCGCGAACGAAGCGGTCGATCGCGGCATGTCGGTCGCCTTTTCGTTGTCGACCAACCAGTCCAACTTCCGAAGCTCCCAAGATATTCCGCTTTTCGCCGTGGGACAGTTGACTCATTTGGGTCTGGATCGCGACACCGCCATCCGTTCACTGACCCGGACACCGGCCGAGGTTTTGGGTTTGGAAGACGAGTACGGTACGATTGAGAAAGGTCGATACGCGGACCTACTGATTTTTGACTCGGATCCGTTGTCCGCGACCGGACGAATTGAACGAGTGCTTTCGCGTGGTGAAACGGTCTACCAAGCCACGCTTCAACCCTGATACCTTGAATCATCACGTGATCCACGATCGATCGAAGAGGGACGCCATGATTTCGACGCGCAACGGCCATTGGATTTTGGCCGCGCTGATTTCGGCCTTGGTCTTAGCGCCCGCTGTTACTCGGGCGGCCGATGCGGACAAGAAAGACGACAAATCGGTGTCCGAAAAGAAGGACGACAAGAAGACCGATGACAAGGATGAAAAAGTCTTGGTGATTCAAGGTGGTGACATCCAGACGGTCACGCAGGGCGTGATCCGCGAGGGAGTCATTGTCATTCGCGAGGGAAAAATCGAAGAGATCGGAACGGACGTCGAGATCCCCGAGGGGGCGACGGTGATTGACGCCAAGGGCAAACGGCTGACGCCTGGGTTCGTCGCACTCAATGTGAGCCGTCTCGGGATTTCGCGTAGCACTGGTGAGTTATCCGATTCGCTCAATCCGTTCGATCGGAACATGAAGCTGGCGCTCGGCGTCGGCATCACCACTGCCGCGGTGCAAACGTCGGGCGGTTCGAGTCGATTTCCATTTGCTCCGACGGAACAGTCAAAAGGGAAAGACAGCGACTTCGTCAAGGCTGACAACTTGCTCGCGAGCGAACCCGACATCGCGATCGGCGTTCCCGATGAGGCGATGAATCTTGGATTCATTGGGGACAATCGTTTCGTGGGTCTCGACCCTGATCAAGCGACGATCCTTCAAAATGCCGCACAGGCCTCGTTAGACTTTGGGACATTCACGAGCGTCTGTCCCTGTTGTGGGCTCGCGATTCGGCCGACCGAGCCGATTCGAGATCCCAAGCCGCAAGCGGCGAAGCCCACGAGTTCAGCCGTCGTGAAGATGAGCTTCGGGTCGCTGGAACGAATGTTCGTCAAAAAGAATCCTTTCTACTCGCTGCCGCGTGGGTCGCTCCGAACGGCGCTCGCGAAGGACACTTGGCGAAACCAATTCAAGACAGCCCGCGAGTATCTCAAGAAGAAGGTCGAGCACGAAGCCGCGACGAAGGCCGGCAAGAAGACAGCACCGCCGAGGAAGCCGGTGACCGATGATTTTCTCGACTTGCTACAGGGGAAGAAACCGCTGCGGATGTCGGCACCCACCGCAAGCGAGATGCGCGACATGATCGCGCTGGCCGATGAGTTGGGATATGCCGTCAGTTTTGATCAGACAGTCGAGGCTTGGTTGGTCACCGATGAGCTCTCCAAAGCGGGTGCAACGGTCACGATCACACCCCGCGCGAGTCGACGCCCCAACTTCGGTGAGGAGGAGAGTTCCGGGAGTTGGGTCGAAACACCTCGCGTCTTGGAAGAAAGCGGGATTCCATTCGCCGTCACCGCGCTCTCACCATCGATTAGCCTCGGTGGCATCGCCGGACGCGATTTGACGAGCCTGCCACTCGAGGCAGCATTCTTGGTTCGAGGAGGCGCGAGTTCGCAAGAAGCACTGGAGGCATTGACGATCTCGCCGGCCAAGATGTTGGGCATCGAGGACCGAGTCGGTTCGCTGGAAGTCGGGAAAGACGCCGATATTTTGATCATGACTGGCGACCCGCTCGACTATCGAACGTACGTCGAAACCGCAGTGGTGAACGGCCGCGTGGCGTACGAACGCGCGAAAGATCGTGTTCTTCCGATGACCGATTAGCCTGCATCCTTCGCGACGGTTTCCCATGCGCGCCCGCGTGCTTTTGCTGTTCGGTCTCACCGTAGCCGCGCTATGCGGCGAGCAGGCGGCCGCGCAGCAAACCTTACGCTCAAAGAGCGACGAGGCCTTGCTCACGCTCACTCAGGAGCGGACGTTTCAGTACTTTTGGTCCGGCGCTGAGTCGAATTCGATGGCCGCGCGGGAGCGAATCCACCTCGACGCCCCTGAGAAAGACCAAACACTGGTTACTTCGGGAGGAACCGGTTTCGGATTGATGGCCATCTTGGTCGGGATCGAACGCGGCTTCGTCGCGCGAGAGGACGCCGTTCGTCGACTGCAGCGCATCTTGAACTTCCTCAAGTCCGCCGACCGTTTTCACGGAGCATGGCCACACTGGATACACGGTGATACCGGTCGCATGCGGCCGTTCAGCCCCAAGGACGATGGCGGCGACTTGGTTGAGACCTCGTTCCTGGCGCAAGGACTGCTTTGCGTTCGCCAGTACTTCGCCGAAGGTAACACGGCCGAACGCGAACTCGCCGCGCTGGCGGATGACTTATGGAGAGGGATCGAGTGGAATTGGTATCGCGGTGCCGATCAGGAAGACGTTCTGTTTTGGCATTGGTCACCGAAAAACCAGTGGCAAATGAACTTTCGCATTCGAGGCTACAACGAATGCTTGATTACCTACGTCCTCGCTGCATCCTCACCGACACATGCGATTCCCGCGAGCGTTTACCATTCCGGTTGGGCCGATGCGGGGAAGATTCTGGCGGACCATTCGGCCTACGGCATCACAATTCCGCTCAAGCATCAGGGTGTGACAGAGTACTGTGGGCCTTTGTTTTGGTCGCACTACAGCTTTTTGGGTTTGGACCCCCGCCAGCTAAAGGATCGATACGCCGACTATTGGTCTCTCAATCGCGATCATGTCCGCATGGTGCGACGCTATTGCATGGACAACCCAGGTGAGTTTAGGGGCTATTCCGCGCAGTGTTGGGGCCTGACGAGCAGTTACTCGTTGCGGGGTTACCGCGGCCACCGTCCCGGTAATGACGAGGGCACGATCGCTCCGACGGCGGCCCTGTCCTCAATGCCATACACGCCGAAAGAGACGATGGAGGTGTTACGCCACTTGCATGACACTCATGGCACGCGGCTCTTTGGTCGCTACGGCTTTTACGATGCCTTCAACGAGGGAAATAACTGGTTTCCCCAACGGTATCTTGCGATCGATCAAGGTCCGATCGTGATCATGATCGAAAACCAACGCTCGGGTCTCCTTTGGCGACTCTTCATGTCGAGCCCGGAAGTGCAGCGGGGCCTACAGAAACTCGGATTTCAGACTCAATGACCGATTCCTTTGATAACGTTGAGCGTCGTTGACGGATTAGCTCACCAATCGAGGTCCAGTGTCGAGAGGTGCTGTCGCACGACGTCGAGTTCCCAAAGGTGCGTGAACTCGGTTCCCGCGATCACCAGCTTGGAACCATCCGGACTGAACGAGAAACTTCGCACGACATCTTCGGTCGGGCTTTCGACGCGGGTGATCCACTTGCCGCTGGAGAGATCGATCAGCTGTGGTTCGAAACGCGTTTGATTTCCGACGAACAGCCGATCGGCGAACGCGAGCCGCCCCATGATCCCACGCTTCCTCGCGATCTCATGGAAGACCTCGTCCCAGGCACCGACTTTCCAGACAAACAGTTTTGATCGTTGGGCACAGACGAGATACTTTCCGTCGGGGCTGAAGCGGGTATGCGTCCCTTCGAGTTTGGGCAGCAGTTCGGTGACGAATCGTCCTGTTTGAGCGTCCCAGAGTCGCACACCGGTTCCTTTCCAGGATGACGTCGCGACCCATTTCCCGTCAGGCGAGATGTGGGCCGATGTCATTTTTGCGTGTGGTGTGAAGCGGACCCTTTCGTTGGGATCGCTCACCGAGATCAACTCAGCGTATGCCGCGTTTGAACTCTGGCCGAACACGGCAAGCACACTCTGCTGGTTTGGCGTTAGTTCGAGCGTGGCCGCGTTCGGCAATGCGTCCAGCAGGTGGCTTGGTTCGCCGAACGCGACATCAGAGGCATCCTCGTTCATGGTCAAAGGCAGTCGAATCGAACCTTCCGCCGACAAGATGCAAAGCGAGTCGTCCCGATTCGAAAAGTGAATGAATGAGCTTCCGTGCGCCAGGTGTTGTGCGAGTCGTTTCTGCGTCCGGGTGTCGTCGAGAAAGACGCCGCCCTCATGACCGGTGACGAGTAGGTGAGGGTGTTTCGGATGCAATGCCGCATAGCGAAACACCGAAACGGCTTTGAGGTTCGAACGATCGACTGGAATGTGTTTCAAACAGGGCTCAGCGATTTCCCAACTACCGAATCGCTGTTGATCGAGTGTCGTGATCCCGATTCGCCGTCCATCACGACTCGGACCGCTCGGGCTGAGGGCGTGACGTTCCAAGCGACAGATCTGGGTTTCGGCGACCAAGTCGAAGACCCGCACGGTCTCATCCCAAGCCTGCGTGAACAGCCAGGGTTGATTGGGATGCAGGAAGACTCTTGTGACGGTGTGTTTATGGAGTGGATAGTGCTGCGGTGGCCGATCGAGTCCTTGTCGCCAAACTAGCACACTTCCGTCACCCAAACCGGCGATCAGGAGATTCCGGTTCGCCGACCAACAGACCGTGTAAAGACCGTCTGCGTCTTCTGGCAACTGCACCTCCGCCTGCAGGGTCGGCGTTTCTTCGGTGGCCCAAAGGTCGATCTTGGCTCCGCGCAGTTCGCAAGTCGCAAGCGATTTACCATCTTCGGCAAGCTGGATTGCCTTGACCGGATACTCGGTTTTGACGGTGGTGCGAAGCTCTCCGTCGGGCAGTGAAAAAAGCTTCACGAACCCATCGCCGCTGATCGCGACCGTTTGGCCGTCGTGAGAGACAACACCGTAACCATGGAAGTGTGAATCGACCGCGATCAGCGGTTCGGACTCAACCTCGGCTGTCGGATTCGCGGAACTGCGTCCGTCGTCCAGATCCCAAACGCAGATTTGTGTCGCTTGTGCCTGATGCTTTGCGACCACAAAGCGCCCGTCTGGGCTGAACGTCATGTTGTAGACGTTGCCCAGCCGACGCGGAAACACCCGCAACGGTTTCTCTCTGTCGACGGAGTGAACGCGAATGTCGCCCGACGCGGGATCAGCGATGGCATACGCTGAGTGATCGGCGTTGAAGGCGACGATGGGTTCGTCCGAACCGGGGGCGGATCCGATGCGGACGGGCCAAGTGCGGACGGGCCTCATATCGAACAGAGCGAGCGCGGCCATGGCTTCGGTGCGTAGCTCTGCCACCTCGGCTTGTCGCTGCTGTTTGGGAAAATCCAGTGTGGGAAGCAGACGCTTCGCTTCGGAAATCGATCGCAGGGCATCGTAGCGTCGCCCCAATTGATCGCTTCGACGAAGCCCCCGAGCCGACTGATAGTTCAATTCATAGCGGCGCAAACGTGTCGATCGTTCGGCATTGAGTGCTTGTTGTTTCTGTAAATTTGAGAGGTAAGCGAATTGGCTGCTGCCGATCGCGATCAAAACCAACAACGCGATCAGCGACGCGGCCATGCTGGAAACGACCGGGTTTCGACGGCAGACCCGCCAGGCTTTCTCGAGTGGCGAGATTCGACGCGCATGAATCGGGTGATCCATGATGTAAAGCTGAAGGTCCTCCGCGAGTTCGGCCGCCGTGTCGTAGCGACGATTCGGATTCCGGTCGAGCAGCTTCAGGATAATTGTTTCCAGGTCCTTTGGAATGCGACGATCGATGGTGCGGGGCGACGGCGGGGCTCCTCCGGTGACCTGTTTCATCAAGGAAGCTTGATCACCGGCGTCATAGGCGTATCGGAGCGTCGTGAGCTCATAGAGGACCAATCCGAGGCTATACAAGTCACTGCGTTCATCTGCTTTGCCTCGGAATCTTTCGGGAGCCATGTACCGAATGGTTCCAAGCACGTCCCCGGATCGCGTGAGGTCCTCACCCTGACTCTTGGCCAGCCCAAAATCAAGGATCCACACTGTTCCGTCGGTGTCGACCATCAGGTTGGCAGGCTTGATGTCCCGATGCAGCGTTCCATTTTGGTGCGCATAGTGAAGCGCCTCCGCGGCTTGGAGCCCGATGGCCGCGGCACGCCGAAAGTAGGCGTCACGTGTGCTCCGTGTCGACGACCAGTCGCTCACGAACACCGATTCGGTCGACTCTGCGACGGGGCGAACCGGCTCGTTGGCGGTGGGCCGAATGCTGACTTCCGTTGAATCCAAATGCGCGGCATCGCTTCGGCGCGAGGACTTCGCCATCAGTTTCTTCGCGACCGTCTGACCACGATCACTGGTGATCCTGGTTGGTCGCGATCGGCGCAGCTCACGGATTTCTGTGATGACGGCGTCGAGGTTGGCTCCATCGATGTACTGCATTGTGTAGAAGTGCACGCCCGCAGCGCTTCCCACCTCAAACACGGGCACGATGTTGGTGTGGTGGAGTTGGCCGGCGGCGCGCGCTTCACGGTGAAAGCGCGCGAGTTGGTTTTCGGTGGGCGTCGCACCGCAAGCCAACGTCTTGAGCGCGACGCGTCGCTGCATCGCGTCGTGTTGGGCTTCATAGACGATTCCCATTCCGCCACGCCCGATTTCCCGGAGGATCCGGTAGTCGCCGATTCGATCCTGGTGTACCTGCAATTCGACGCCGGATACATCAGCGGACCGCGTCGCCAAAAAACCTTCCTCATCGTCAGCCGCCGCGAGCAACCCGTGGACTTTTGCGAGCAGTTTGGTGTCCCCGTCACACGCGGTGTTGACGTACGCCTCGCGATCCTCCAGCGGAAGATCCAACGCCGCTTCCATCAACCGTATCGCTTGGAGGTCGAGATTCACTCGGCGCCACCGGAGAGTTCGACGATCAACCAGCTCTTTGCGACCGACCAGTCACGTTTGACCGTCGCCAGCGAGACGTCCAAGGCCTGGGCGACTTCTTCGTTCGACATTCCGCCGAAGTAACGCATTTCGACGACTTGTGCCTTTCGCGGTTCGATGTCGGTGAGCTTTTGGAGAGCGTCGTTGAGTGCGACGAGTTCCTCGCTCTGTGTTTCGCAGGCCAGGACCGCTTCGTCGAAAGAAAACTTCTGAAGCTTGCCGCCGCGTTTTTTCGTCAACTTGGACCGAGCATGGTCGATGAGGAAGTTGCGCATCGCGGCGGAAACGTACGCGTAAAACTCCTTTCCCGTGCTCAGCGTGACGTGACTATCCTTGAGTAGCTTGAGAGAGACTTCGCTGACAAGCGCTGTCGCGGTCAGCGTGTGATCGAGTCGCTCGTTTCGCATCCGGGCTTGCGCGATTTGTTTCAAGTCTTGGTACGCGACCTCGATCAACTCGGCGCGGGCCGCCGAGTCGCCGTTAGCGGCCGATTCAAGAATTTTGGTCAGATTCACAATCGGAAACCGCGCGTGGAGACGTCATGACGGCCGATAGTTTAACCGATCTTGTGTCGATCCATTTTCTCGTTTGAGTCCATTCATACCGGAGTCGAATGGTCGGTGTGTCGCATCAGCTATTCCCAGGGCAGTTCGACCGTTCCGAGATCGTTCATCCCTGGCTTCAGTGTCAATTCGAATCGATTCTTCTTCCAGCCTTCCTGTTTTCCGTTCACCTTGATCGACTCAAAACTGTTGTTCAACGATTCGTGATTCACTCGGAAGTAAATCTTCTGGCCGGCGGGCAAGCCTTCGATCTGACAAACGCCGTCGGCGTCGCTGATAGCCGCGAAGGGGTGTTCCAAGACAAGGACTCTCGCTCGCATCCAGGGGTGAATATTGCACTCGGCCGGAACCACGGCTGGTTCCGCGGCGGTCATCTCGAAGTCAAGTGGTTGGTTTGCCGGGACCATGACGCCCATTTGTCGATTCTTGAAGAATGCGATGTTCACGTTGTGACCGACAGGATCGCTGTTCTTCACTCTCAGCGTGTCGCCGACTCGCAGGAACACCGCGTGTGGCTCAAAGCGGCAATTCTTGTTGTCCAGCTCGACCGTCTGTGGCTGGAGCTCGAAGTCGGGCAGTTTGGTTCCACGTCGTCCGGTGTAGACGTACAAGAAAATGTTCTTGATGCCGTTGTTGGTGGGGTTTACGACAAAGGTCTCGTCGTTGTGCTTTTGTTGTCCGCAGAACTGACCCGCAACCGCCGCCGGTTTCGGTGCGGGCGGTTTCCCTTGCCACTTGAAAGTCACTTTGATCGTCGCGGTTTCCTCGGGAGCGCCGGCGAGAACGCTCTGCGATGAGATCCAACCGACAAAGGTCACCAGGACGATTCGCGAAAGTCGCTTGTTGAAAGACACGGACGGTTCCTTCGGATGTGTGGGAGGAAGCTGGGGCGGGGGATCGAATATACCACGGCGTCCATCTCCTAGCCATTTTTGTGCGGCGGTCTCATGCAATGCACCGGCGCTTCCTCAACAGTCGCTGGCGATTGATGCGTCACGTCCGCAGTCACTTTGCCCGCGTCGGGTAAGTTCGAGGTTCGCGTGAGCGAGTTCAGATTGCATCCGGCGGTCGCGACTGATTGGCCTAGAACCAGTACAGGTAAAGGATCGTCTGCAGGAACAGGCCAAGAAAAATGAAGGCGATGCCGTATTGAACGCCCAGCTGCGAATCGACCCGTGGCCGATGAAATCGAAGTTGGCGGGCGATGGACTCGCCCGACAGCGAGCGATCGAGTTCGAGAAGACGGCGTTCGCCGGGCGGATGTTCCCAGTTCGCCAGCGATAGCAACACGCTTGCCACACCGATCAAGATCAAGACGATCGCCCACCACCGACTCATTTGATTCAACGCCGACGAGGCTCGTTCCACGGTGCAAGGCGTCAAGCGACCCAAAGCGGGGCGCGGGGGCGAAGGAACCGGATCGGACACCCACCAGATGGTCCGGCGAGCCGAAACGTCGTGCGACTAACGGCACGACGCTTCGGGCTCACCGGCTGCGAGAAATGCGGTTAGCCTTCGACGGCTGCGATCAGAGGGAGTCGGTCTTGAGTGCTGACGACAACACCGCCCGGCTTCTCGATCGTAATCGCGAATGCGGCGGGATTGATGACGGCGAGTTTGGCATTGATCTCGACGAGGACTTCACCCGACTCGGTGATGTCGAAAACGCCGCCGTCGATCGGCTCGTCGTCGCGGTCCGGATCGATGATCCACAGCTGGTACTGTTCGACGGTTGGGTCGTTCACCGGCATGTCAACGAAACGCATGAAGCCGGTTTGAGAATCGTTGTCCCAAACGACATCGCCCTCGACGGGTGCATCAAACGGCGTTTTCGCGGCAGCCCAGTCGACTAACACCACGTCGGGCGTCGCAAGCAGCTTCGAACGTGACTGGGCCAACGACGTTTCCGACTCGTACGGCTGTGCCACGGAGAACGCAAAGATCAAACAAGCGGCGGCACAGAACCACGCGACTAACTCGCGAAGGGGCGCCGCTGTCGGTTTAGCAACCTCAACGCGTGGTCCTTCGGCGACGGGCGTGTTTCTCTGATCGGATTGCAACAGGGCACGAGCGGATTCGCGAATGCGATCGGCGACATGGTCCGGCATCGACTCTTCCGCGGCCGGCGACACGACTTGCACCGTCGCGGCCGTCCTCTCGAGCTCCCACAACAACTGTCGTGTTTCGTTGTTTGACAAAATCGTCTCCAGCCGTTCGGACTCTTCTTCGTTTAGATCACCGAGGACGTATCCGGCCAGTAACTCAAGTTGTTCCCGATTTTCGTTTAGGTCGGCGGTACTCATGATGCGGCCTCCGCTGTCAGTGGACGCTTCATGCACTCACGAAGTTGAATCAGCCCTCGACGTGCGTACGACTTTACGCTTCCAAGGGGCATGTTGAGAATCGATGCGATGGATGACTGTGGTTCACCCTGCTGGATGGAAAGGGTGAGGATTTCCCGCTGGTTGAACGAGAGTTTCTTCAAGCAGCGATTCGCCTTGGCCGTTTCGTCTGCCAGTTCGACCGGGTCGGATTGGGAAGACTCGGGGAATTCGATCGGGGCATCGCTCATGCTGACCGATGACGGCGAGGATTGTGTGCGTCGATGGCGGTCGATCAGTCTGCGTCGAGTGATCATCGAGATGAACGTCGTTTCCGATGCGCGACCGGGATCAAACCGTCCCGCGTTCCGCCAAAGTTCTACGAACACCTCTTGAGCGGCGTCTTCCGCGTCCGCCTTACTGGGGCTGTACCGATTTGCGAGCGACCATATCAAGCCGCCGTACTCATTCAAGCAATCATCCACAGCGTCCGCCTCGCCTTGGGCGATCCGCTGCAAGATGGTGGGTTCAGACTCTTGCTGCAACGAATCCATGGTGTCTGACTTAGTTTGCAAAGCTTCAAAGGAACTCGAATCGTCGGCTTCCGATTTGGCATTCGACGCGGGAAGGGCAATCGACATGTTAGCGTCTTTGATGGAGGAACGCGTTCCGAGACAGCTGGTCTCGGAACGCTTGAGGGTTTCGCGTCGCCGGTCTCAGTCGCGATTCCTGAGGGTCACGTACATCTGGTCCATGCCTCGGCGAAGCGTCCAGGCGCGGTCCGACATGTTGTGGTTCTGGTCCGCATGACGCAGCACCGTGCGAATGTGAGACTGCATCGCGGAGTCCAAACCGGTGTGCATCAAGTCGTTGAGCGTGGTTCGGTAAACGTTGACACAGGCGCCGTGGTGTCCCGCGTTGTAGAGCGGAGCTCCCTTCTCGATCGCGGCGGCAAGGCTCGAACAGGCCCGCGCGGAAGTGCTCGCGGTCGACGGTTCGGGCGGCAGCAGCACGCTGTCGATGATGTGGATGATCCCGTTGTCACACATGACATCAGTTGCGGTCACGGTTGCATCGTTGATCCGCACGCGGCCGTCGACGACGCGAATGCGAACGGTTTGGCCGCCAAGCGTCTTCGCCTTGTTGAGCTTGACGACCTCGCTTGCCGGCACGCGTCCGGGAATCACGTGATAGGTGAGGATTGCGGTCAGCTTGGCTTTGTTTTCCGGTCGCAGCAGCGTCGCGATGGTTCCCGGAGGAAGCTTTGCAAACGCTTCGTCGGTCGGAGCGAGCACCGTGAAGGGGCCGTCGCCTTTGAGTGCGTCCACCAAGTCGGCCGCACCCAGAGCCGCGGCGAGCGTCTTGAACTTGCCCGCAGCGACCGCGGTATCGACGATGTCGCCAGCGGTGGCAGGCGCCGCCTTCGCGGCAGCCTTCTCCGGCGGCAACAAGACCGAGTCGATCACGTGGATCAATCCGTTGTCGCAGGCGATGTCCGTCTGGATCACGTTGGCGTCGTTAATCCTGACACCGGAACTGTCCGCCCGAATTTGAATCGCCTGGCCGCCCAGCGTCTTTGCGTCGTTCAGGGTGACGACGGTACTCGCGGGAACCTGCTTTGGCAAAACGTGATAGGTCAAGATCGCGGTCAGCTTCGCCTTATTCTCCGGTTTTAGCAGCGTCTCGATCGTGCCCTCGGGCAGCTTGGCGAACGCCTCGTCGGTCGGTGCGAGAACCGTGAAGGGCCCATCGCCCTTGAGTGCATCCACGAGGTCCGCCGCCCCCACGGCCGCGACCAGCGTTTTGAACTGCTTTGCACCGACCGCCGTGTCGACAATGTCAGCCGAATTTGCTTGGGGAGCCACGCACAGGCTGGCCACGAACAACGCCGCGCCGAGCTTCAAAGATTTCATCGAAAATGTCCTTTCGCGAAGTATGTTAGGGCACCGGCGAGTCCGCTCGCTCGGCCAGTGCAGGGATGTTCGCACCGAGTCAAATCATGGATGCAGAGACCATCAAAAAAAAACTGACGTTGTCAGACGGAGATACAACGCCGATGCGCAGAAACCAAAGGAATCATCCGGCCTTGGTGATTGTTTTGCTCGCCGTGACGCCGTTTGTCACCGTCGCCGGCGGCGTCTCCGCGCAGTCCCCCCAAAGCGACCAACCGGAAGCCCCGGGGACGCGGCAGGAAACCGATGCCGCGTCGGAGGAAACGGCAAAGGCACTGGCGGCGGCGCGGCCGTTTTTTGATCGAATCAAGAGGGCTCGATCGACGCGGGCCACCATCGAGCTCACGGCAGAGACCATTGTCGATGGGGCGATCGTGGGCACGCAGGTATCGACCTACCAAATCGCGTCCACGGCACCGAAGTCCTTCACCGTTTACCTGAAGGACCAGACTCAGCGGACGCGACTGTTCTGTGATGGCGAAAAGGCGACACTGGCGCTATCGCCCACCGCTTTCACGCACCTGGACCAAGTGATCGGGATGCAGGAAGCAGTGTTCGGTTTGCCTTTCGCATTGGGTCCATATCCCGAAGTCGTTCTCGCAACGACGTTGGCCGGCGTCGATCCGGCCCTTACCCTTGCCAACGGAATGAGATCGTTGACGCTGATGGATCGCGGCAGGTTTCGCGGCCGGACGCCCGCGATCCATCTTCGCGGTGTCCAGGACGATGATGTGTCCTGGGAACTTTGGCTCACCGAGGGAAAGGAGCCCGAACCGCTGCGATTGCAGGTTGATTTGACGCAAATGCTCCGAGCGAATGGCGACTTGCAATTGCCGTCGGGTTACAAGTACTTACTCCGATTCGACTACGCCGTTTGGAAGTTGAACCTCAACAACGGTGCGGAGCTCTATCGTTATCGCAAGCTCGCCGATGCGAAGGAGTACGAGTCGATTCAGGCATATGCGGACGCGGAGCGGGCTAAGAACGAGGAACGCGCGAAGAACGCGGACCCCGGTCGTTAGAGGCTCTCATTCGTTGCGAAGTGGCGCGCAAAGCAGTTCGTTGTCGTTTCGCGCGTAGATGAAGCCGTTGGCGATCGCCGGCGCCGCCCACACCACGCCGCCACGGCGGCGTAGTTGACGCAGCGTCGGGTCAACCAGCTTGGATCGCGACCGGACCTCCACGCCGTCGCGTGAGACGGTCGTGAATAGCAGCTCGCCTTGCTCGTTCAACATGATCTCATCCTCACCGTTCTGGATGATATGGATCGTGGCCCAGCGAGCTTTGCGGACGAGGTTTAAGTCTTCCCATACACGGTCGCCCGTGGTGATGTCCAGGCAACGAAATTGGCCATAGCTGTCGGTCCCGTAGATCGCATCGCCCTTGATGATCGGATTGGAGATCATCGCGTGCAGTCCATCGGTGTTGATTTCATCGACCCCGACGCGACGCCAGAGGCTCGACGCGGCCGGCTTGGTGAGGTCCAGCTGAACGAGCAACGCACCATCGTAGAAGGAGGACACGAATAGTTTGTCGCCCTCGATGACCGGCGTCGGTACGCCGATGGGCATCTTGCGGGGTAGCATCTCGATCGCCCAGAAGACCTTTCCTGTGAGCGGGTCCAGTCCGGTGACGCTTTCGCCGGTCCAGCACACCGCGACATCCTGGTCGCCTTGCCGGATCAACACCGGGGCGCTGTATCCGGCTCGCTCATTGAGCGCCCGCCAGCGTTCCTTGCCGGACTCGATTTCAAACGCGACCACACACGCTTTGCCTTCGCCACCCACGATTTGAATCACCAAGTCTTGGTAGACCAGTGGCGCGCAGGTGATGCCCCAAATCGGCATCCGGACCTTGTACTCCGCGTTCAGATCGCGGGTCCACTTGAGTTCCCCGGTAGTGGCGTCGAAACAGTTCATTCGTCCCATGCCACCGACCGAAAACGCGAGGCCACGATCGATCGTCACCGAAGCCCGTGGTCCCGAAGCCTGATATCCGATGGAGTATTCGACGGCGTCTTCGTGTTTCCACAACAGTTCGCCCGAAACCGAATCGACGCACAGAGTCCGCTCGGTCACGCGAGGCGCTTCGCCCTGACGATCGGTGACGTAAACACGCCCCTGAGCGACGGTCGGGGCGCTGTAGCCGGGTCCGATCTCGAGCGTCCATTTCCGCGCGATCGTGTCGGCATCCACCTTGCGCGGCAGTGAATCATCATTCACTTTCGCGTCGCGACGGGGACCTCGCCACTGTGGCCAGTCTTCGGCCGCGACGGGGGAGGCGATCAGAAACAGCAAGAGTGCGACGTGGCGAAGCGGGATCATCGGGTGGCCTTGTGAGTAAACCTTGTCGGACACGTTGAAATCGGAGGGTACAACGATCGATGGGCTGTAACAGCGCCTTGGCGTTCGACGCATGGGTCGGAGTTTGTGCTTGATGGATGGGGAGTGCGTTCGAGTCGCAGGCCATCATCGCGAACTTCGTTACTGTTCGGCCGCCATGGAGTAGCAGCGCAGTTCCTTGTCATTGCGAAGATAGACGCTCTTGTTGGCGAATGCGGGGTGCGACCAAACCAGCGTGCGTCGACCGACTTGATGAGTCGGTTCGATCAGGTGTGCGCGACTGATTTCCTGATAACCCTGCGGGGAAAGCTTGGCGAGGATCAAGTCGCCGAGATCGTTTGCCAGAAAGAATCGATCTTGATGTCGGACCGTGAATGCTTCACCCCATGGGATGGGCCGCGATCCCGATGTGGGTTCGAAGGTGGACCAGACATGGCTTCCATCGGATAGCCGAGCGCAGGTGTAACGTCCGCCGTTGCCGCAGCCATAGATGTGTCCGTCGATCAAAAACGCGGTGTTGAGAACGCCGCTAATTCCATTTTTGGCGTCGCCGCTCCAGGCAATCGATGCCGACAAACCATCGGCGGCAACATCGATCGCGGCCGACATGCGGTTAAAGCACATGACGAACAACCGATTGCCTTCGCGGCGAGGCGTGCCGATCGTCATCGCAAAGGTCGCTTCGAAAGGAATCGTCCAAATCACTTCGCCGGTCTCGGGCCGAAGCGCGGTCACGGCGTCGGAGTCCCAGACGATCAGTTGCCGTATTCCCCCGAACTCGTAAATGACCGGCGCACTGTAGCCGGGCTGTCGCGCGTCCAGCGTTCGCCAAATCTCTTCACCGCTTCGCTTGTCAAAGGCCACGCATGTCGCTTCGGGGCCGCCGACCATGCAGATCAGTTTGTCACCATCGATCAGCGGTGCCGCGGCGACTCCCCATTCTGGCACTTTCAGTCCGTAGTCTTCCACAAAGTACTTTTCCCAGACGACGCTGCCGTCTTTGGTTCGCAGACACTTGAGATCGCCTTCACAGCCCAGCGCGTACACAAGGTCACCGTCAACGGTCGGCGTGCAGCGTGGCCCAATCGCGTAAGTCGCGGCGGACGTGTAGTCGCGCTCGTACTCGTGCTTCCAAATCAGTTTCCCATCGGACTCTCGAAAGCAAAGAACTCGTTCGTGCCCAGGCCGCCTCTCGCGGACAAAGTTCTGGTTTTGCGGGATCGGTCCTTTGTTCGCGTTCTCATAGGGCCCGTCCATCGGTTTGGCGATCCAGTCCGCGACGTAGACATATCCGCCAGCGACCGCGGGTCCCGCATAGCCGCCGCCGATTTTTGCCGACCAACGAAGCGCCGGGCCGGAATCAGGGAACGACTCAAGGATGCCGTCCTCCCGCCAAACCGAGTCGCGACGAGCGCCGAGGTAACTCGGCCAATCGTCGCCGAGGGAGTTCGAACAAGCCAATAGCAGCCAGCAAATCGGCACGAGGATACGGTCGTGCATGTCGTTTAACCCTCCGGATGCAAGTCGCATTGGGGTTGTTATAGATGCCACCGAGTGGCCGTGCGAGATGCTCCGAGGCGACAATCCGAATCCGTTCCGAACAGGCAACGCGACAAAAAAGAATTCGTGCAATTGGCAGTGGACTTGGGGCAGACGCGGCGTTTCCACCGACAGCGGCAAGCAACGTTGCGCCGCTCCGATCGGGACGGAAAGTTCCCGCCAAGACCGCATCAAAAAATCGAAAAATGGTCAAACTGAAACAGCACGACTGCGGAAGCCTCGAAAACTTGCTGGATATCGCGGAGGATTCCAAAGACTGGTTCAATGCCCAAATTCGTGTTTTCGCCGCCGCCGCAAAGGGCCGTGTGTATCACGGCGGAGCGTCCACCAAGCGAGAGAAGTTTGAGCACGAGAAAAAAGATGCGAACGGCGCACGCGTGAACGTCGCGCGGTCCAAGATGCTCTCCCGTAGCAAGGCACAGCGGCAACTCGGCACCGGCGGCGACTTCAAGAAATCGCTCAGCGACAAGGTCGTGCCATCCGCACGAGCCTATCAAAAGGCCGCTGAGAAGGGCGACTACCGATTCATCAAGGACGTCATCCGAGCGTCGGTCGTTTTTCCGGATTGCCGATCCGTCATTCGCGCTTTGGATTTGCTGAAGCAGTGCTCACACTTCACGCCTGTTGAGGTCAAGAACAACACCGAGTCGCTTAAAGGCGCGGGCTATGCCGATATCAACATCATCGTCGTCAACCCCGAGAACGGACACCTTTGCGAACTGCAATTGCACTTCGAAGACATGCTCGCGGCGAAATCAGGGGGCGGTCACAAAGCCTACAACGTCGAACGTTCTGCGTTGAAAGGGAAGTCGATTGGCCAGGTCTATGCGGCCCAGCCGCACATGGCGTCCGCGACAAGTTTTGGCGGCGGATGGGTGCAGAACAAAGACTACGTCAACGCGAAGACCGCTCGGATGAGCGGGCGACGTGTCTACGGCCGCGCGATCAACAACCTGATGCACAGTGATCCGGCCGGTTATCGGAAGATGCAAACCGCCATTCGAAGCCTCGCGGCGGTCGCGGCTCGCAACGCGGTCACGTTTATGGCGAGCGTCCAGGAACGCGATCAAAAGATCGCCCAGGGGAAGATCGATCCGGAATTCGCCGCAGCGCTCTGACGGCTAGTCGCCAGGCCGGAGTCCCGAGCCGGTCTTGAAGTCTGGTCCACCTGAGTATCGGTCGACCCCCAGGGTGTGCGCGTTGTTGCCCCGACGCGTGCCCGAAGCCAACTCGGCGCGGGGGTCGACCTCTTTCCATGTGTCGTCGATGCGCATCATCGACTTCGTTGGATGCGAAGGTTAGAGTTGAAGCTTCGCACCGCCTCGGTCCAACGACGGAATTTAAGTTGAAGCTCTCTCGCCTTTCGACCCGCACCCATCGAACGCTCGCACTCGAGCTGCTGCAACAACGACGATGCCTGACGGCGACGATTCGCGTGGTCGCGTGGAACACGGCCAACGGTCCGGACAACCCGAGCGAAGATGCTGATTTCCGTACAGTACTCGATGCCATCGGGGACGAATCGATTCAGGGCAATGCGCTTCCGCCGACGATCGTCGCGCTTCAAGAAACCGATACCGCCGCGATGGGGAATAACTCGATCGGGCGTTTGGAATCGATTCTCGATTCACTGGTCCCTCAAGGCAATTACCGAGCCGTCGTCAGTCCGTTGGACTCCGGCGATGACGCGAACGGTTTTCTCTACGACGACTCGATTCTCGACGTGGTGTCGTCGGGTGTCGTCCCGCCGATTGCCGGCATGGTTCCCTTCGCACACAACAACCTGCGCGTGCGGTTTCGTCCCGACGGTACCAACGGCGAAAACGATTTCTATGTTTACTCGGTTCACCTCAAAGCGGGATCGAGCGCGTCCGATGCCTCACGACGCGAGGGCGAAGCGGCCGCGATCCGTCTCGACATCGATTCGTTGGGCGCCGACCAGGACGTTCTTCTCGTTGGCGATTTGAACATCCCCGCGAGTTCGGTGGCCGCCTATCAGAACTTCTTGGCCGCCGGTGACGGACAGTTGCTCGACCCCATCGATCGTCCCGGTGATTGGAACAACAATGCACAGTTCCGCTCGATTCACACCCAGAATCCGGCGATCAATGGTCCCGGGGGGATGGACGATCGGTTCGATTTTCAATTGGTGAGCAACTCCGTTCTCGGCAGCGACGGGTTGCGTTTCATCAACGGCTCGTATCGCGCCTTTGGAAACAACGGGACGCACACTTTCAACTCGGACATCACCACGGGAAGCGGTGCGTCGTCGAGTGTTTTGGCGGCTCTTGCCGCCGCAAGTGATCACCTGCCGGTCGTGGCCGATTACACATTTGACGAAGTCCTGCCACCTGCCTCCACCGTCGTGATCAGCGAGATCATGTACAACCCAGCTTCGAGCGAGCCGGATGCGGAATGGATCGAGATCGTGAATCTTGGTACCGAAAGCATCAACATCAGCGGTTGGCGATTGGATGACGAGGACAGCAGCGACTGGGCGCTGTTGCCGCCTTGCACGACACCGCTCCAGCCAGGGGACGTCGCCGTCATTCATAACGACGTCATCAGCTCAGAGGTCTTTCGAGATCGATGGTCGATTGCTGATTCGGTCAAGCTGGTCGGCGTTGGTTGGGGAAGTCTCGCCAATGGACCTTCGCTCTCCAATGAGATTTTAACGCTGAGCAACACCACCGGGACGTTGATCGACGAGGTCAACTACGACGACGACGGAGCGGTTTGGCCCGCCGACAACAACGCCGCCAGTATCTACCTGACGGACTTGCTTGCGGACAATCAAGATGGAGGCAATTGGCGTCGTTCGACGGTCGGAATCGATGGCGGTATCAATCCTTCCGCGGCGCCGTTTTCTACGAACGACGTCGCCTCACCGGGAACCTATCCCGCGCTAAATCTCGTCGGACCGACGGTCAGTGAAGTGCGCTTCGATGAAAACGGACCCGAGGAATCCCAGCGGTCGCTTTTGCGCAGTTTGACAGTCGTTTTTGATCAACCGATTGTCGCGGGGGCGGATGCTTTCGAGGTCCGCAACCGTGACGTGTCGGGCAGCGCCGGTGAAGTACAGGTTGACGTCACGCTGGAAATCATCGAGGACCAAACTGAGGCGAAGTTGGTCTTCAGCGGGGCGAATGTCGATTCGGGCGGTTCGCTACTCGACGGAAACTACACGCTCACGATTGTCGGCAGCGAAGTTCGTTCGGCCTTCGGCGGAGTGCGTTTGGACGGCAATTCCGATGGCACACCAAACGATAACTTTGTGCTCGGGCAGCAGGATGTCGACGGCTTCTTTCGGTTATTCGGTGACCGTGACGGAGATCGAGACGTCGATGGACAGGATTACGGCCAATTCGCCACCAGCTTCCTCAGCAGCGTCGGGCAATCGGCTTATGACCCGTTTCTTGACAGCGACTTTGATGGCGACATCGACGGACAAGACTACGGCCGCTTTGGAGCCAACTTCTTGAATTCGGTTTGACCTTGATTGGTCGTGCTTGGAAGCATCTTTTGCCGAAGAAGATCGGCGAAACCGCGATTGCGAATCATACGCAGCTGACCGTCGCGAACCTGGGCCTCCCGGCAGGTTGGGCGTTTGTCGATCGTCGCGGTTCAACCATTCTTTAACTCATCCAAATACGCGGCCAACCGCTCTCGAAGTGCCGCCGTGTCATCAGGGGTTCTTTCGGCAATGTCGCGTGCAAGTTCACGTGCCGTTTCAATCAGCCGCGGCGGCGCGGAATGCCCGAAACGATGTAAGAGCAGTTCGGCCAATTCCCACGGCGTGCGAGAACCGTCGGGCGTGAGTGCCTCGGCCGGAAAGTGCCGCAGGGCTTCGACGTAGGAATCCATCGCCGACTGTGTCTCTTCGGTCAACAACTGAAGGTCGCCGGTTCTCAACAGGATCAACGCACACCACAGCGCGTAACCTTGACTTCCTTCATTTCGCTCCTTCAGAACGAGTTGGCGTTGGAAGGCTTGCTGCAACAACGCCCGCGCCCTTCGCGCGACCTCGGGATTGCCCGGTCCGCGATCATAGGCGATGCAGTAGACCGTCGCCGCCTTGATTGAGGTATGAATCAGCAGGCTCTCGTAGGCCGGAACATTTGGGTGATGGTCGGCAAGGTACTCGACATTGGGCAACGCTTGATCCAGGAGTTCGAAGGCGAGATCGACGGCGTCTTTATCGAATTCACGAAACACATTGAAGTCGGTCAGCAATTGAACGAGTTCGAAACGCAGCGCAGCGTTCTCACCGGTGCGATCATCCAACGCGAGTAAAAACGAAAGGTCACCGATCAGTTGTTCGGCGATTTCCAGCAGTCGTGCGTCCTCGCCGCGAATTCTGGCGCTAAGCCCGTCTCCGAGTGCTTCGCGAACCGCCGTCGTCATCAAAAGCTTGACCGGCATTGACTTCGGATATTCGTTGGAGAGACGCTCAAGGTCATCCAGTGCCAGATAGAGCAACTCGTTCACGACGCGGTCCCGTGCCGGCGGGCCGACTCGTTCGTTCAATGAGCGTGCGCGACGACGACCGTTCGGTCGACCGGGATCGAATGCCGGTCCTTCGTCTGCCGCTGGCGAAAAAGGCGGTGCCGAACGATCGTCGTCCGGTCGCGGACGTGTGAATCGACCGTCTTCGGCGCGGGGGCCGTTCGGACCAAATCCCGGCCCGCGGGGACGTCGGTCGCTGCGAAGGAAGAGCTGTTGTCGAAGCGCCTCTCCCGGCGGAAAAGACATCGGACCCATGCCCGGACGTAGGCGACGCGCGATGAGGATTCGGCTTCGCGCGAGTTCAAATCGGGATTCTGCCGACTCGGGGACTTCACTCACCAACGTCGCGGCGCGTTGATGAAATGACTTGGCGCGTTCCGATTCTCCCAACAACTGATGTGCCAGCCCGATTTGGTTGAGTATCCTCGCGCGGAGTAAAACTTCGCCGTCACCCAGAGAAGAGACCGCTTGTTCAAAGGCCGCGATCGCCGCGGCGTGGTTTCCAAGCTGTTGGTGGATCGCTCCAACGTGCATTCGAGCGATGCCGAGTTTTCGTCCGGAAATCGTCGGGTCATCGCGTGTCGATCTCTCACCGAGCGAGCGGTAATAGCTCAAGAGTTCTTGCAGGAGTCGGGCCGTCTTCGGGTCCACGGCCGGCGCCGAAAACTCGGTGGCATGAAAATCAACGCTGATCGAGTCTGCCGAAGACGCGAAGTTGTTGAAAATATCATTCATCGCGGCCGCCGCGAGCCCCGCCGTTTGCTCGGCCGAGCGTTTCGCCGTCTCCGTTTGATCGAGCGCCGCCCGAACGCGCCGCTGCCCGACGAATGAGATCACGGCGACTGTTGCGAGCGCTACAAACAGCAACGTGGCGAGCGCCGAAACGGTTTGGTTCTGCCGAACCCAACGTCGAGATCGCTCCCAAGATGACATGCGCCGTGCGAGGATAGGTCGGCCGCTCAGAAACCTGTCGAGGTCATCGGCAAGGGTCTGGGCCGATCGGTAGCGGTGATCCAACTCGGGGGCCATCGCTTTTTCGATGATCGTTCGCAGGTCGATCGACAGTCGAGGTTGCAGCTTCGAAAGCGCCGCCGGTCCGCGAGGTTTCTTTTGAAGAAGCAATGCTTGGCGAAGCGAGGCATCATCCATGGCCGGTTGGCCGCTCGCCATTTCGTAGAGCGTCACGCCGAGACTATAGACATCGCTTTCGGGGCGACTGTCGCCCGTCAGTTGTTCGGGCGCCATGTATCGAAGCGTGCCGACAACGTCGCTGGTCCTCGTGAGTGCTTCGCTGTCGTCAATTCGGGCGACGCCAAAGTCCGCGATCTGAAGTTGTTGGTCGTCGTCGATCAACAGGTTCGCCGGTTTGATGTCGCGATGAAGGATTCCTTCACCGTGTGCGTATGCCAAACCGGACGCGGCTTGATGGCCAAGCCACGCGACGGTTTGTTCGAGCTGCCGAATATCGGTTTCGCTTAGGTCACCCTCCCCGAAGCGATCGTCGATCCAGCGGGCAAGCGTAGCACCGTGGATGCGTTGCATCACGAAGTAGTAGAACCCTTCGGCTTCGCCGAAACCGAACACCGGGACAATGTTCGAGTGGTGCAATCGCGCTGCGGCGCGAGCCTCGACGTGAAATCGCTGAATCAGATTCTGCTGACTCGTCGGTTCGACGGTGGTCTCCAACAAGGATTCCGGCAAGACCGATTTCGGTAGAACTTTGATGGCGACGATGCGATCGAGCGAGCGTTGCCGGGCTTCGTACACGACACCCATGCCGCCGCGCCCGATCGGGTAAAGCAGTTCGAAGTCACCGAGCTTATTGGGTGGTTCGATTTCGAGATGCTTTTTCCTTGCCGTCGGTGGGTCGGCCAGCTCGCGCGCCTGGTTCAACAGGTTCATCACCGGAGCAAGCCCTTCCAGCCGAGGATCCTCGCCGTCGTCCAAGGGCTTGGTCGTATCGTTCATTGGGGAAGCCCCACCCCGGCGCTCTCAAGCACGGTCTTGAGCCGTTCCAGGGCTCGCACGTAGCGGTTGCTCGCGGCGGTCACGCTGATCGAAAGCACCTCGGCGACCTGTTTGTTGGAAAGGTTTTCGAAATGGCGCATGGCGATCATCTCTTGATCCTGTTCAGAAAGCGTCCCGATGAGCTGATCGAGTACATCAAGCGCTTCGCCACGTACCGCCACGCCGCTGGGCGAGGTTTGTGCGGCGGCGATTTGGCCGGCGATGGAGAACGAGGTCGTTTGTGGATACTTGACCGACGCATTCCCCAAACGTATTTCTCGCTCGGCCGAACGTTTCTCAGTACCGAGGTGACGGCGATGAACATCCACCAGCGTTTGGATCACAATCATCCGCAACCACGCGAACAGCGTGTACTTGTTTGCGGAGAGGAAGTGTTCGACTCGACCGGATGCACTCAAGAAGGCTTCTTGCAGGACATCCTCTGGATCGACTCGCTGGATGAGGCGCCGATCGATGCGGAATTTAATCAGGTACCAGAACGAGCCGCGGTGTTCTGAAAAAGCCTCCGCGAGGACCTTGCTGGGCTCCGCCTGTAGCCGCTGACGGAGTTCCTCCGGGATGACCAGCTCGATCGCATCAGTGTCTTGGTCCAAGTCGTCGGCCATCGAGCGTTTTTGAGTGGGGCGGGCGTGGGGGTTCAGGCCCGTGGCAACGACCATGGGCCTTTCTCGTCGTGATTCGTCTCGTCAATATAACACCGCACTGCGGTTTTTCCCCACAACGAGAGGAGCGACCATGACGTTGTTGTATGCCGACGATGATTTCAAGACTCACGAAACGGGACAACATCCCGAGAATGCCCGGCGGATTGATGGAATCCTCCAGAGAATTGCGGCGGCGGAGGCTCCATTCGGGCACTGCGAACGCCCCACTTGGGAAGCCGCAACGGACGAACAGTTGGTTCGCGTCCACGAAGCGGCCTACGTTCGAAAAGTCCAAGCCTTCGCCGACGAGGGCGGTGGCAGGTTGGATCCGGATACCGTCGTCAGCCCCGCCTCCCATCGGGTTGCACGCCATGCGAGCGGCGCGGTGGTCGATGCCGCACGCCGCGTCCTGGCCGGTGAGGACCGGACCGCATTTTGCTTGGTCCGGCCACCGGGACATCATGCACTGGCGGACCAAGCGATGGGCTTTTGCTTGTTCAACCACGTCGCCGTTGCGGCCGAAGAAGCGATTCACCAAATCGGACTCGACCGAGTCTTGATCGTTGATTTCGATGTCCATCATGGGAACGGGACGCAGGACATGTTCTACGACCGATCCGCGGTCGGGTTTCTATCGATGCATCGCGCAGCGTTTTATCCCTTCACCGGCGAAGCCAGCGAGACGGGGACCGGCGACGGCTTGGGCACGACACGGAACATCCCGATCGATTACGGGACCGCGCGGCAAACCCAGCTCGATCGTTTCGCATCGGCGCTGCAGGGGCTCGCCGATGAGATAAAGCCTCAATTGATTCTGCTCAGCGCCGGGTTTGATTCGCACAAAGGGGATCCGATTGGATCGCTTCAATTGGAGACCGCCGATTTTAGGCAATTGACTCGATGCGTCTTGGACGTCGCCGACCAGCATTGCGGCGGAAAACTCGTGAGCACCCTCGAAGGCGGGTACAACCCCGATGCTCTATCCGATTGTGTTTCACTGCACGTGCAAGAACTTGTCAGCGCAAGCCGCTGAATCTCTCACGATCTTGCGTTCGCGGCGAAATCAAAAATTGAGGATGTCGTTAAAGACCACGAACACCATCAGTCCCAAAAGCATGATGCCACCGACGAGCGTGAGCCTCATTTCGATCTCTTCGTTCACGCGGCGGCCCATCGCCATTTCGTACATCAGGAACATCATGTGACCGCCATCGAGCACCGGAATCGGCAGGAAGTTCAAAATGGCGAGGTTCATACTGAGCAGCGTCAGGAACAACAACTGCTTCGAGATTCCCTGTTCGGCTTCGGAGCCGGCGACCTGGAAGATTCGAATCGGCCCGCCCACGTGTTCGGTGCTGACTCGGCCGGTGACCGCCATTCGCAAGAATCGAAGAACCTCCGTGAAACGACGGCCGCTTTCACGAATGCCGAGTGCCGAGGCCTCACTCAGGCTGCTCGCCGTCTGCACTCGTTCCAGAGGCGCCAACACGAGCCCGCGTTGGAATTGTGGGCGGCTTGCATCGGTCTTGACTTCCAGAATCGACTCTTTGATCACGCCGCTTCCGGCTCGCTTTGCCAACAGCTTGAACCGAGTCCCCTCGGGAAAATACTGCAGACGGCGCAGTAGGCGGCTCCCGTTTTGCTTTTGTTCAAACTTCCAACCCTCGGTGAGTTCCTCGACCGTGTCATCGAGCGGAGACTCTTCGAACTCGTCGGGCAATTCATTGCTGGGCAGCAGCTTGATTTCCTTAAGTTCATCGCCGGATTCCAGCGGATCGCCTTCGACGAGGCAACGCTTGTCGAAACTACCGATGACGTCCCGCACCGCAAACGCAAAGCCAAACGCGTTGAAGGCCGCTTGCTCGCCAAGCTCGCTTTCTGGGACCAGCGTTTGAGCGGCGTCATTGGGTGTGATGGACAACGAGACGGTTTCATTGCCACGACGAACCGACATCGCCAGCGGTTCACGCCGCGCGAGGTGTAGCAGAAAGCCTTTGGCATCGAGTGTTTCCAGGCCTTCGACCGATTCGATGACGTCGTCAACCTTCAGACCGGCAGCTTCTGCGGGGCCGCCGCTGATAAGCGCGGTCACTTCTCCAACAGCGAGTTGAATCCCGATGCTCTGGGATGGCTGCACCGGTAACGTGACCTGGAACGTTGAGACGTCCTGTGTTTCGGGATCCACTTTCTCGAGCGTCAGCTCGATCGGTTTGTCGGGGTTGGAGTACAGGTAGTTGAGGAAGGCGGTGGCGGGCAGTGTTGCTTCACCATCGACCTCGATCCCGTTGTAGGAGGTAATGGTCGCGCCCTGATGCTCCTCGGTCAGCACGTCCGCCGCGACGCTGGACGGAACAGGATCGGTTCGGCTGGACAGTTTCAGCGTGGAAGGACTGAGGATGCCAATCATCGGCCGCGACTTTTGGCCGGGGTAGGGCATCGTCTTGAGGTTGAATTCGGTCTCGACGTCGTCATAGGAGACACGGACGGGAACGGCACGATCGGGTTCTTCCAGTCCGGCGTGAATGATCGCCGATGCCATCTCGCGGAAGTGCATTTGATCTTCGTCGACACCGTCGACGGCGACGATTTGTCCTCCAGGCTGAATCCCGGCTTGCCAAGCGGGGCCACCGGGTGAGGGTCCACCAACCATCGCGGGCGTGTAGGGTACGCCGTAAAAGTACGCGATCATCGCAAACAGCGCACCGGTGATGAGGTTCATGAACACCCCGGCGCTCATAATCACCATCCGTTGCCAAACGGGTTTGGCGGGAAAGCTTCGGGGATCCAACTCTCCTTCGAATCCCGGCTCTTCGGCTTGGACCTCGGTGTCCTCAAACGCATCTTCGTCGTCCGGTTCGAGCTGTTCGCCTCGCGCCCGCGCCGACTCTTCGCGGAACCGTCGAGGATCATCGTCTTGCCCGAGCATCTTGACGTAGCCGCCAAGCGGGATGATGCCGATCCCGTATTCGGTTTCGCCGTACTGAAACCTGCCGAGCGAACTGGGGAGCTTGATCGGACCGATTTTGATGGGTGGATCGAACCCGACGTAGAACTTCTCGCACTTGACGCCAAATGTCTTAGCCGCAACGAAGTGTCCGAGTTCATGGACGAAAATGACCAATCCGATTCCCAATGCGACCCTTGCCCAAAGCAGGACGGAAGTTCCGAACGCGGCCAATCCGCTCGGCTCGGAATCGGCAAGGAACAGGAGGTGGTCGAATAACATGTGCGACGTGGGGTAAAGCGGGCGGTATTTCAGACGAGTTTGGTAGCACCAACGGCCGCTTCCTGGCGAGCCCATTGGTCAAGCTCAAGGAGCCGTGCCAAGGAGGGAGACTCCTCAAAAGTATGGTTTTCGAGGGTTTTTCGACACAACTCGACGATCTCAGTAAACCTGATTTGCCCGTCCAGGAACAGACCGACCGCGACTTCATTGGCCGCATTGACGACCGCGCCCGCGGTCCCGCCGACGCGAGCCACCTCGAACCCTAGCTCCAAAGCCGGAAAACGCTCCAAGTCCGCCGGTTCAAGACTGAGATCCCACTTCCGCTCGCGATCGAACGCTGGCGCCGGACAGGGAAGCCGTCTCGGGTATGTCAAAGCGTATTGAATCGGCAAACGCATATCGGGAGGGCTGAGCTGAGCCAGGACCGAACCGTCATCGAATTCGACCATCGAATGAATGATCGATTGAGGATGAATCACCACTTCGATTTTGTCGCTGGGGAGATCGAATAGCCATCGGGCTTCGATCACTTCGAGTGCTTTGTTCATCATCGTGGCCGAGTCGATGGAGATTTTGCGGCCCATTTGCCAAGTCGGATGTGCCAGCGCCGATTCCGGCGTCGCCTGTCGCATGTCCTCCTTGGTGGCGGTGCGAAAGGGGCCGCCGCTGGCGGTCAGGATCAGCTTCCGAACACCGGTCGAAGCGCCCGCGAGACACTGCCAGATCGCGGAGTGCTCGCTGTCGACGGGAAGTAGCTTGGAACCGGCGGCATCTTGGAGCCCGCGCACCAGTCCTCCTGCGACCACAAGCGTTTCTTTGTTCGCCAGAGCGACTTGTTTTCCGGCTTCGACGGCGGCGACGGTGCTCTCAAGCCCGGCGCGCCCGACGATCGAGGCCACCACGATGTCGACTTCCGAGGCCGAGGCGGCTTCGACCAGAGCGTCCGGCCCAAATCCAAGTGTCCGCCCCGGGAATCGCCGTTTCGCGTCCGCCACATCGATCGCGGCTGGATCCGAAAAAAGGACCGACCGTGGCGCCGACTGCGCCGAGATCTTTGCCAACACGTCCAGGTTATGATGCCCCGAAACCGCGTCCAGTTGCCAACGAAACTCGTGATCGATGGCAGCCAAATGGGTGACGACGTCGATTGTCGCCGTCCCAATGCTGCCGGTCGCGCCGAGCACCGTGACGCGTTGCGGCGGGGGGGCGGTCAAGGACACGTGAGGCGATTCCTTCGGACGCAAGTCAGGACGAGAGCAAGGGTTGCGGTTGGTATCATGGATGATCCGGCCGATTGTTACGACCCGACCACCAACGGCATCAGTTTAGCCGCGGGTTGCCCGCTTCGCTGTTCATCAAAAGAATGCTGAATCATCGTGGCGAAAGCCGCTCCGGTTGGTAGGGCGAAAGCGTCACCGAGGTCAACGGTGCCTCAGGGTTACAGTGCCTCAGGGTTGTTGCGACGTTTCGACTGCCAACGCACTTTCGCGGCTCTCTTCGATGACGCGGACCGATCCTGACCGCGACCCCGAGTCCTAAGACAACGAGAACCTATGAGCGACCGCAGGCCTGACCAGAACCAAGACCTGGAACCGCGTGATCATCGACCGCAAGACGCTCGCGGCAGCGGCGTTTGGTTCGTTCTGATAGCCGTCATCTTGCTCGTCTTGTTTAGCGCCTTGCTCTATCGGACCACCAGCAAGGATTTGCGCTATCCCGATCTGACGCGATTGCTCAAAGAACACGTCAAACTGAAAGATCAGGTTCCCGGCCCGGATGCAAAAAAACCTGCCATCATCGTGCCGTCGCCGGACGATTCGGACGTTCAGCTGGAGTACTCCGATCTGCAGATGGTCTTGCTCGGTGACGAGGAAATCACGGGCTCGGTGATGTTTCGGTCGCTCGGCAAGGGCGGCAAGAATGCGGCCAAGAAGGACAACGTCCCACAGAAAGTCGCCTTTCGCACGGTTCGCGTTCGCAACGAATCACGCGACGCGAAAATTGATCTCTTGCTGGACGAAGCCGGTGTGCTTTGGGATACCGATCGCCCCAACCGGTGGCTCGCCGACCACTGGATCCAGCTGGTCATGCTGGGGGCGATCATCGCGATCGGCATCGTGATGCTGCGACGCATCGGCGGCGTCGGTTCTCCGATGTCGTTTTCACGCAGCCGCGGCAAGCTGCACGGGCAAGAAGAACTCTCGATCAGCTTTGAAGACGCCGCTGGCATTGACGAAGCCGTCGAAGAGGTTCGCGAGGTCGTCGACTTCCTCAAAAACAGCGAAAAGTATCAGGCACTCGGTGGTCGTATTCCCAAAGGCGTGTTGCTTGTGGGTCCGCCCGGAACCGGGAAGACGCTGCTCGCCAAGGCCATCGCTGGCGAAGCCGGTGTGCCGTTCTTCAGTCTCTCCGGCAGTGATTTCGTGGAGATGTTCGTGGGCGTTGGTGCGGCGCGCGTTCGCGATATGTTTCAACAGGCCACCAGCCGAGCACCGTGCATCATCTTTATCGATGAATTAGATGCGCTCGGAAAGAGTCGCTCGGGCTCTGTTGTCGGCGGCCATGATGAGCGTGAGCAAACACTCAACGCGCTCCTGGTCGAGATGGACGGGTTTGATTCGAACAACGGTGTGATCGTGATCGCCGCAACGAACCGGCCGGAAACACTGGACCCAGCATTGCTGCGACCCGGACGTTTTGATCGGCAAGTCCTGGTCGATCGCCCCGATGTAGCCGGCCGCGAGGCGATCCTCAAAGTGCATGTTCGCAGCGTTAAACTCGGTGAGGACGTCGACCTCCGGCACATTGCTTCGATCACCAGCGGATTCGTCGGCGCGGACCTCGCAAATCTCGTTAACGAAGCAGCGTTGCTTGCCGCTCGGGCGGACAAGACTGCGGTGGGCACCTTGGAATTTGACGAAGCCGTCGATCGGGTCACGGCCGGACTGGAAAAGAAAAGCCGGGTGATGAACGAGGATGAAAAGATCCGCGTCGCTTACCACGAAGCCGCTCACGCGCTCGTCGCCGCGGCGCTGCCCAATACGGATCCGGTGCACAAAGTCAGCATCATCCCACGCGGGTTCGCCGCTCTCGGTTACACCATGCAGCGCCCCGAATCGGAACGCTACTTGATGACCAAGTACGAGCTTGAAAGCCGTATGAAAGTGTTGCTCGCGGGAACCTTGGCCGAAGAAATGGTACTCCGAGACATCAGTACCGGTGCCCAAAACGATCTCGAACGCTGCACCGAAATCGCCCGCAGCATGGTGATGGACTACGGCATGAGTCGGCTGGGCCGGATCAATTACCGTCGATCGACTTCGTCGCCCTTCCTGGCCGGCGGTGGCGGACAAGGCCACTCGATCTCGTTCGGTGAGGAAACGGCCAAGATGATCGACAAGGAGGTTTCGCGGATCGTGGAAGACGCACTCGTGCAGACCAAGGAAATCCTCACCCAACGCCGCGAGGTGCTCGAAGCGATCACCCAGCGTCTGCTCGAAGTCGAAGCGATCGACAACGGCGAATTGATGCGTTTGATCGAGGAGAACTGGACCGGTCTATGGCTGGTTCCAGGCACGGTCGCCGAAAAACCACGCGCGAAGATTCGCAAAGCGGAAAATGATTTAGATACACTGAAGGAAGCCGAGTAGGCGCACCGACGGTCGAGTCGTTTCTGATCTCTGTGAGAAGGAACCGCGGTGTGCGATCCGGTGCCCGCCCCTCCTCCTTCGAAGACTGCCGTGATGAGAAACTTGTTCCGCTGCTTTTGTCTTTTCCTCTTCGCGACCATGACCGGCATCGCGCCCGCCCAAACGCCTTCGACGATTGGTCACATCGAGATGCTCTCGTCGGAGTTCGAGAGTTTTGTCGACGCCCAAACCAAGATCGAGGTGCTGGCGGGCGGTTTCACTTGGACCGAGGGTCCGGTGTGGGTGAACGATGACGAGGGCGGCCATCTGCTGTTCTCCGACATCCCCCGCAACAGCATCTTCCGCTGGTCGGCATCGAAAGGCATCGAGCTGTTCATGAACCCGAGCGGCTACACGGGCACGACGTACTACGGTCTGGAACCTGGCAGCAACGGATTGACGCTCGATTCCCAAGGTCGATTGACGATGTGCGAACACGGCGACCGACGCGTTTCCGTTTTGACGCGGGGCGGAGGAAAGCGGACGCTCGTCGACTCTTACCAGGGTTCGCGGCTCAACAGTCCCAACGATTTGACGTTCGACTCAAAAGGCAACCTGTACTTCACCGACCCTATCTACGGATTGCCGGAAAGGGCCGAAGACCCACGCCGTGAACTCGACTTTTGCGGCGTCTACCGGCTCGGGGTCGACGGCAAGCTGTCGCTGCTGACCAAAGCCATGACCCGACCCAATGGGATCGGCCTGTCGCCGGATGAAAAAACGCTTTACGTCGCCCAGAGCGATCCCGACCGACCGATCTGGATGTCGTTTCCGATCAAGGGTGACGGCAACCTTGGCGAAGGCAAACAGCTGCAGGACGCGAAGGCTGCGATGAAAGACTATCCCGGATTGCCCGACGGCCTGGCCGTTTCCAAAGATGGAACGATCTTCGGCAGCGGTCCTGGCGGCATTTATGTCATGACACCGGCTGGAAAGTTACTTGGCCGCATCATCACCGGGGGACGCACCAGTAACTGCGGCTTCGACACCGATCAGAAGACGCTCTACATCACCGCCGACAGCTACCTTTGCCGCATCAAGTTGAAGTAGCTTCGGGGTCAGATTGTCCAGGGGCACCGAGACGGTACGAGACAGCAGGAGGCCCCGTCGAAGGACTTCATTTCTTCGCCAGTTCTTCGACGACGCGGTCGGGAGTGGCGATCCGACGTGGGCGAGTGACCGGCCACGCAAAAATCAATGCCAACGCCGAGGCTCCGGCTGCCGCGGCGACGATCTTCCAAACGAATTCGTCGGGAACTCCGCGACTGGTGGCGGTCACGATCGCGTAGGCCCAGTTCGTTGTTTGCCACGTCGGGTCAAACTGAAGCGGCTGGTAATCGTTGAAGTGCAACTGCATCGAGTACGGCACTAAAGCTGCCATCATCGCGATGACGACGGTCGCGGCGAGTCCGACTTCGACTCGTGGGTTGCTTCGCAGGCGAACGCCGAACATCAGTAAGCGCACCACCGCCAAGCCGCAAATCAGATAGGCCGGGTAAAGCAGTCCGGGCTGCTCGAACATGCGCCGCAAGTCACCCGCCATGCCGCCGGTGACGTAGCGAGAATCAAGCATCCAGCCGACCGCTTGTTGGTGCATCACGGTCAACAGACTCACCACCGAAATCGTGAAGACGAGCCCGGTCGTCGGGCCCGGCGTCAGCCACGTCACGAAGACTCGCGACAAGAAGCTGTTGGGTAGTTGCCGGCGGATCCGGGGCGTCATCGTGCTGCGTTCACCGACCATTAACGAACCGCAAAAGGACCACAAACCTGCGATCAAGAAAGATGCGGCTACAAAGACGCTGGCACCGAACCGGGGCTCCAACGCAAGAATCGCCAACGCGGTCAACATGACCATCACCGCCGTCGATGCCAGCAGCGACAGACGCAGCGGTGTCGACCGGTTCTCCGTTTCCGGGGTCAATTGGGCGGCGGTCGCGGTCAGCAACAAATGCCCGAAGCAGACCGCCAGCGAAAGAATCAGGACGACCACATACATCAGTTCCCGTGCCGAGAGCGGATTGCCGTTGAGCAGCATACTGATCACCCACGCGCCCAACAGATACTCGCCGAGCAGTAGCAAGATGACCAATGCCAGGAGGCTAATCACTCGATTGGTGCGGCCGCGAGAGATCGGTGCGAAGAACAGCCCGAGAATGGTTAGGAACAGGCCGAACACGCCGAGCGCCGCGACGATCAATAGTGTTGTTGGCAAGTCGACGCCTCGTAGCGAATAGGCGAATGCCAAGCATGGGAACAGCGTGACGAAGTACAGCAGCATCTGCAACGAAGCGCCCGCGAGTTTGCCGAGAACGATTTGCCAAGGCGAAAGCGTGGTGATCGTCAGCAGTTCGAGCGTGCCGTCGTCGATTTCACCCTCGAGCGAGCGATACGCCGCCAGTGGAACGACCAGCAACATCGGGATTGCGAGCACGACGTAGTAGCCGATCATCAGCCGCGCCGCAGAAGGTGTCGTGTAGATCTGCGGCATGATCGAAAGGCTGCCGAGGATCGTCCAGCCGAGCGCTGCGATCAGCAGCAAGGAAAACGTCACGACGAATTGACGACTCTTTAATGCTTGCCGCGTTTCCTTGACGAGAATCGGATTGACGGCGTCTCCGAAGCGTTCGCACCAATCATCGAGTCGATTCAGCGCGCGGGTCCAGAAACTCTCCCCGGATTCGGACCGGTCGGAAGCGGCGCTGGTCGGATCCATCGTTGCTGACATCGGCAAAAGGGCTCCCGGGGACTCGCTACTGAAACAAGCCTTGTTGAATCACGTCTACTGAACCAGACCTTCAGTGACTTGCAGGAAGACGTCTTCGAGGCTTTTCTTTTCCGCGGAGACCTCCGCGATCTGAAAACCGTTGGTGACCAAACACGTTACGATGGCGGCTTGCAGTTCCGCGTCGCCGTTGAACCCGAACTTGACCAGTTCTCCGTCGAGAACGAGGTCGTCAAGAATGATCGGCAAATCAGTCTCCGCAAGCGTTTGCTTGACTTCGTCCTGCCGCCGCAAGACACGGAGCGTCAATTCAGTCTGGTCTCGCTGCCCCGCCTGTATCTCTTCAACGCTGCCGGTCGCTAGCAACTGGCCTTGCTCGATGATGCCTACCGAGTCGCACATCTCCGCGAGCTCGGTGAGAATGTGGCTGCTGATCAAAACGGTTTTGCCGCGATCGGCCAGGTCACGAATCATTCGCCGCAATTCGATTCGGGCGCGGGGGTCCAACCCGGCCGCCGGTTCATCGAGAATTAGGACGGCGGGGTCGTGAATCAATGCGCGGCCCAAACACAGCCGTTGCTTCATGCCTTTGCTGAGTCCACGGATCGGCTTGGTGGCCATTCCGTCGGTGCCGGTGAAGCCCAACACCCACTTCAGCCGTTCGTTTCGCTCGCGTCCCACCAGCCCGTACGCTCGAGCGAAAAAGTCGAGGTACTCTCGGCAGTTCACATCACGGTAGGTACCAAAAGCATCGGGCATGAATCCGAGCCGGCGGCGGACCAGTTCCGGATCGTTGACGACCGAAAAACCGTCGATCAATGCGTCCCCGAAACTCGGCAAATCGAGCGTCGCGAGGATCCGCATCGATGTTGTTTTTCCGGCACCGTTGGGCCCGATGTAACCGAACACGTGGCCCCGCCGGACACTGAAGGTGACATCGTTCACGGCGCGCGTGCGGCCGAAGAAGCGGTGCAGTCGGCGGAGTTCGATACAGTCTTCAACCCCGGAGTGAACTCCGCTGGTCGCGAGATCGCCGGGAGCCTCGGGGGCCGTCGTCATTGGAGCGTCCCCATCACGTATCGCACGCTTTCGACGACCTCGGCGCCGTCAACGGCGACCGAATCCTCCGATGGCGCCGCAAGGGCGACGAACGATCCGAAGGGCAACTCTTGAGTCACGAACAGCATTTGGTTGAGCTGGAGTTCGAGCGTTCCTTCGGTGATCGGTACCGATTGCCGACTGATCATGCGGTTGATGAAAACGATCAGATCGCCCACGTCGCGCCGACTTTGCCCGGAGCGTGTGGCCGCGGTCGCGCTGACCAGGCGATGGCGGTTGTAAATGTCACCAAGCCGCTTGGAGGCTTCGGTCGGGTTGGCGATCCAGGCGACCTTGGTTTCGGCGTCGCCGGGGGCTCGTTCGGCGAACCAATAGCGACCATCGGTGGAGCGAATGATCAGACTCTCCAAATCAAAAGGCAAACTGCTGACAGCGGTTGCATCTCCCGCTGGCGGTGCTTTGGCACCTGTATCGAATATCGGCACGTCCTTGAGCGTGACCGCGCCCAGCTTGGGAAGGATTCGATGGGAAACGAATTGGCGCTGAGCTCGCGATGGCAAGACCGAGCTGCCGAAGCGCTGAGTCTCGGGGGTGACCGTCGCGTTAAAACGAATGTCTTTGACCTCTCCGGGTAATTCATTCCAGCTCCGTTGACCGCCGGCGCGGTAAAGCATGACTTCCGCATCGGCGGGAAACTGGACGCCCGCACGAGGGCTGATACCGGCAAACAACGTCGACCGTGTGCGTTCAAACGCATCGCCGCTCGCGCCATCGATAAACGTCAGCTGTCGAATCCGAGTCGTGGTGCCGAAGCCATCGGAAACAACGCTGTAGCTGAACATCGTGATCGTCGTCAGCAACGCCAGAACCGGCGCGATGAGAAACATCAGGTGCGATCGCTCCGCTTTGCTTGTCATTCGGTACGCCACCGGTCCGACAAGAATGACGAAGAGAGTCAACGCACCCATGAAGGCATAGACGGGAGGCTGAGCCACGCCGGGGATCAACCACCGCTGATGGCGGACGTCACCGAGGACGGGATCGACGCCGCGATGCAGCGTCGCGGAATCACGATGACCGCTGAACTGCTCGAGCGTAGGAATCGCCTTGTAGGAGTTGATATCCGCGGTGGTGACCGGCAGAACCATCCCCGCACCGGCCCGGTATGGCGTGACCTGCTTCCAACGCAGGTTGTGCGCGCCATCGGCCTGGAGCAGCGTGTCGACGATTTCTTCAACATCGCGTTGATCTTCGGGAGAACTCGGCCCGATCGGAGGCCGAACGCCCATGCCGTTGGGCAGCGGCGCCACGGGGACCATGGTTGGCGTGTTCTGCGTGTTTTGGCCCTCTTGCAACGTGACCAGCAACTCCTCGTATTGATTGAGGGCGGCCTTGGTTTCCTGGCCGAGCGCGAAGCGAATGCCCGTCAGACGTTCGCGATCAGCGAGAACGAAGACCAGAGCGAGTCGCAGGTCCTCCCCGATTTGTGTTGCTTCTGGCCCGTCCAACAAGACCAGTGTTCCGCCCGAGAGCGTCCAGTGGCGGAGCGTCTCAAATGCGGCAGACCCTCGCGAGGCAACGAGTTTGGAATACGGAACGACGATCGTGTTGATGTCGCGCATCGCGCGCCAATCGCTTGGCAAATCCGAGATCGACTTGACCTGCCATTCGGTTCTGGAGAAGTACTTGCCCGCGCGTGTGGCTGTGGTGTCCAGGAATAGCATGTCGTGATACGCATCGCGAGCCAAAACGCGGTCCGGTGCGCGAGCGGCGGATGCCGTGAAGGAGGTGCCGACTTCGGCGACATGATCATCCAAGACGACATCGTCTTCGGCCAACTCGATCCGGTAGCCGTTGCCGAGCGTCCACTTCGGAATCATCGCCGTTACTTGGACTCGATTGGTTCCCTGTTCGAACTCAAACGGAATCTCCGCGGTCAGCGCGCCGTCGGATGGAAGGTGTCGTCCGTAGGGTTTCAAACGTAGCGAAAGCTGGCGTGTGGCGCCGAGCACACCCGTTGTTGACCCGACATCGATCTGAACTTCGGCGTAGCCAACACCAAACTGACGCGAGACGGAAATGTCTGCCGAAAGTCCCTGAAAGTTGGTGCGTCCAGATGCGTCGGGTTGAGGCAACGTCACCGTCGCGGTTTCCAGGTTGGCGGGCAACACCAACTGAGCCGAGCACTGGTGGGCGAGCGCGAACGCGCACCCCAAAGCGGCGACGATGGCGTGCCGTAGGCGCATCACTGGACCGGGTCTCGCGGTGCGAGGATCTGAGGCGGCAATTGGTCCTCGGCAAATGGACTCGACGCTTCGTCTTCACGGTCAACGCCGATCGGAAAACAGATCAGCGTCCAGCCGATGAGTTGGAAGTTGATGAGCCACGGCCACTCAATCAGCTGCAGTGCCGACCATTCGGCCAGTGGTCCCAACCAGTCGACAAGCGGCCTTGCCAAAACCGAGACAAATTCTTCACCGAAAAAGAGTCGAACGATCAGCAAGACAAATCCTGTTGCGACGACGCCGATGCCCAACCGCCGCGAAAACTGCGAAGCCGCCCAGGAAGCGAGAAACAGCAGCACGCCGATGGCAACAAACAGGGACAGAAAGATCATGCCCACCGTTGCTGCTTTTGCGTAGTCGGCGCCCTGGTTCGCGGCGAACGCGACGGCGAAGAGGACTGCCGAAGCCGTCATCAACAGCATCATCGTTTGGAAGGAAACTCGCGGCAGCAGCCGACTTCGCAGCACGGTTTCGGTCGGAGACTCTCGCGTCATGCGTTGGACTTGCGATGCGGTGGAGGAAAAGCGGTGTCGAACAGACCCTGAAAGTCTATCAAATGAGTCGAGCGTTCGACGCGGGGACCGCTGAAAGACGAGTGATTAGTCGATCCGCTCGATTCTACGGTGCGAGGCACCAAATCGATCGAAACATTCGAATGAATCTTGCAGCGTCGCCTACCAGCAGGACGCCGGACAGCACCCTCGACGAATAGACCGCGTCCGAGCTAAACTTCGTGCCATCCGGAAGCGGCCGTCAGACTCTCCCCATTCGCATCGCTGAGCCCTAAGACACCACGGGTCTTCGGTTCAAGCACGCCCCGTTTTTCCAAGCAGTTTCGTGATCCTAATTCTCAAAAGTGGAGCCACCGACGAGCAGGTCGATCACGTCATCGAGCGTGTCGAGGCACTCGGTCTCCAGGCTCACCTGAGCCGCGGAACCTTTCGCACGATTGTGGGCATCATCGGTGACGAATCAAAGATCGCTGCCGAGCCGATTCGCGCGATCCCTTGCGTCGCGAAAGTCGTTCCCGTCCTGCCACCTTATAAGTTGGCGTCCCGTGAGGCTCACCCCGAGCCCAGCATCGTCGACGTCTCGGGCGTGAAGATCGGCGGAGGCCATTTGGCGATGATCGCGGGGCCATGCAGTGTCGAGGAGGAAGACCGCATGCACCGGATTGCCGAGCGGGTCTCGGCGGCGGGCGCGAATCTTCTTCGTGGCGGTGCCTTCAAGCCACGTACCAGCCCGTATGCGTTTCAAGGCTTAGGCGAAGACGGGTTGAAACGTCTGCGTGATGTCGGTGATGCCCACGGGATGCCGGTCGTGACCGAGATCACCGACCCACGGCTGGTCGAGCTGGTCGCCAAGTACGCCGACATGCTTCAGGTCGGCGCCCGCAACATGCAAAACTTTGTCCTGCTAAGTGAAGTCGGTGCCTCGAAACGACCGGTGCTACTGAAGCGGGGCATGTCGGCAACGATCAATGACCTGCTCATGTCGGCAGAGTACATCCTGTCCAAAGGCAACCCAAATGTGGTTCTTTGTGAGCGGGGCATCAAAGGATTCGACCCCGCCACGCGCAACTGCTTTGATGTCGCGGCGGTTCCCCTGGTGCATCAACTGAGTCATTTGCCGGTCATCGTTGATCCGTCACACGCGACGGGAAAGCCCGAGTTGATTCCGCCCTGTGCTCTGGCGGGCATCGCGGCGGGCGCTGACGGCGTTCACATCGAAGTTCACGACTGTCCCGAAGTCGCCAAGAGCGACGGGCCGCAAGCACTGCTGCCCGACCAGTACGACGAAGTCGCCGATCAAATGAAATCCCTCGCCGAGTTGCTCGGCAAAACCGTATCGCCCCTGCCGGAGAAGACCGCGTGAGCCGACGAACCATTATCGCCGGAAACTGGAAGATGAACACGCGAGCCGCCGCGGCGGTGGAGCTCGCCAAGGGTGTCTGTGCCGCGGTGGGTGAAAACCCGGCGGTCGAAGTTGCCGTCTGTCCTCCGTCGGTTTACCTCGCCTCCGTTGGCGAAACGCTCGCCGGCTCGGCAGTCGGTCTCGGTGCTCAGAATCTGTATGCCGCCGGTGACGGTGCCTACACTGGTGAAGTCAACGCCGCGATGCTCTGCGACGTGGGTTGCCACTACGTGATTCTGGGGCACAGCGAACGCCGCACGATCCTCGGCGAAACCGATGAGGAGGTCAGTGCAAAACTGGCGGCCGCCCTCGCGGACAACTTGATTCCAATCGTTTGCGTCGGTGAGACGCTCCAACAGCGCGAGGCGGGCGAAACCGAGACCGTCGTCGAGACACAAATCCGCGGCTCGCTCAGCGGGCTCGATGAAGCTCGAGCCCCCGGCGTGGTGATCGCTTATGAACCCGTCTGGGCGATCGGAACTGGCAAGACGGCCACCCCCGAACAGGCCGAGCAGGTTCACGCGTTCATCCGTGGGCTGTTGGGGCAACTGTTCACACCGGAGATCGCCGACCAAGTCCGGATTCAATATGGCGGCAGCGTGAAACCAGGGAATGCCAAGGAATTGCTCGGTCAGCCGAATATCGACGGCGCGCTGGTAGGTGGTGCGAGTCTGAAGGTCGACGATTTTGTCGCGATCATCGAGGCAGACGCCGCTAGCTGATTCCGTCGGATGCCCTATTGAGCCCATTTTTTGAATTAAAAAAGCGCTCCATGACAGGCCCGCGGGGACTGACGATCGGCTCGCACGCCTCGGCACCGGCGCTCTTGAATTCCAATTTTCGACGGGCCGAGCACGGTCTTATCGCCCCCGAGCACAAAACGGCGCTAGCGTTGAACCGCATTGACTCGCTAAAGTCTGCGGTTTGCGGCTGAATTTCCCGAAGCAACCACCAAAAATATCCAATGACCCTGCTCGTCGCATCACTCGGAAGCATCACACTCGGTGTGATCATGTTCGGATTGTCTGTCTTTTTGATCTTGCTGGTGCTGGTGCAGCGCGGCAAGGGAGGCGGTTTAACCGGGGCCCTGGGTGGACCCGGTGGCCAAAGTGCCTTCGGTAGTAAGGCGGGCGACACGTTCACGCTGATCACCGCCGTTTCGGCCATCATTTGGGGTCTCGTGTGTGCGATCGCGATGTACACGCTCGGCGTGCCTCCGTTGTCCGCCGAAGACGAGCTCGAATTCGAAGATGACCCGCCCGCAGCGATGGCAGGTGACACCGGTGAAAATACGGCCGGGGCAATCGGTTCGCTTGATGATCTGGACCTCTCGATGCCCGAAGAGGGCGGCAACACGGAGATGGAGCCCGCCGACGAAGGAGCCCAGGATCCCGAGCCCGAATCCGAGTCGGCCGGCGAAGCGACGATCGGCGGCGAAGCGACGACCGAAACTGCGCCTGATGGCGGTGAAGGGACCGATGCCGATGCCGCAGATGCAGCCGAAGGCGGCGAAGAAACGCAAGGCGAGGACTCGAGCGGAACGCCCTCGGTCGAGTTGAACCCGCCTTCGAATGAGTGAGCTTCCGCAAGCGGGCAATCCGCGGCACCAATGGTTTAGCGCGGTCGTCGGCTTCTTCTCTTTCGAAAGCACTCTATTGAAAAGGCTCGCCGCATGACGATCCGGAGCATGACCGGACAGGGGCGCGGCTCGCGACGTTCTCCGCTCGGAATGGTCACCGCGGAAGTTCGGACCGTGAATCACCGGGGCTTGAAGACGACTGTCCGTGTCGCCGATCCACTGTCCAGCTGTGAAACGCAGGTCGAGACCACCGCTCGTCAGTACATCCACCGCGGCAGTGTCAATCTCTCGATTGACCTCGCTAGCGAAGACCGTGATGCCGCCGCAAGTATCAATACGGCGGTGCTTGCCACATACATTCAGCAGTGTGGCGAGGCGATCGAGCGTGCCGAGTCGAATTCATCAAAGAACCATTCGACCACCATCGACGTGGCGGCGCTCACCGCGCTTCCTGGCGTTCTGAAGGCGGAACGCGGCGTTGACGCCCAATCGGAAGAGGTCTGGACCGAGATCAAGCCGGTTTTGGTTGCGGCCCTTCAGCAGCTCGTGGCGATGCGTGAGTCAGAGGGGGCCAATATGGTGGAGAAACTGCTGCAGGACTGCGGTCTGATCGCGACCCACGTCTCGCAGGTGCAGGAGCGAGCGACTCAGGTCGCGGAAAGCTATCGGTTGCGGCTTGAAACCAAGGTGAAGCGGATACTGGCCGAACAGGACCTCGCGGTCGACAAAGTGGACCTTCTCCGCGAAGTCCAAATCTATGCCGATCGTGCCGATATCAGCGAGGAAATCACGCGGCTTGAGAGTCATCTCCAGCTTTTCCGCGGCGTCCTGGGTGGCGAGGAGACGTCCGGCGATGAACCCACAGGCCGGAAACTCGATTTCATCATTCAGGAGATGTTTCGAGAGACAAACACGATTGGCGCAAAGGCCTCGCAAAGTGATGTTTCGGCAGTCGTCGTTGAGATCAAATGTGCTATTGAACGAATGAGGGAATTGGTACAAAACCTGGAATAGCCGCCGAAATTCGCCATGACGACCCCGACCAAACCCCGATTGATCATCCTTTCTGGCCCAAGCGGTGCCGGAAAATCGACCGTGGTCCGCAAACTTTTAGAACGGTGTTCGGTGCCGCTTCGGTTGAGCGTTTCGGCGACCACCCGACAGCCGCGCCCTGGCGAAAAAGACGGACACGACTACCATTTCCTGTCTTCGCCGCGATTTGAGGAACTTCGTCGCTCCGACGCGTTCTTAGAATGTAAGGAGGTGTTCGGGCGTGGCCATTGGTACGGCACCTTGCGGAGCGAGGTATGCGCAGGTCTGGAGGCTGGCCATTGGATGATCCTGGAGATCGACGTGCAGGGTGCGATCGAGGTCATGGAGCACTCGGACCTCGACCCCATTTCGATCTTCATTCATCCCGGCGGTATTGAAGAATTGGAACGAAGGCTTCGGGATCGAGGCACCGAAACCGAAGACGCGATCACGCGGCGGCTGGAGACCGCGGCCGAAGAAATGCGATTCCGCCATCGCTACCAATACGAAATCATCAATGGGTCCGTCGACGCAGCGGTCGCCCAAGTTTGCCAAATACTGAACGATTACCAGGAGAGCCCTACATGCTCGAAGAATTGAAAGATGAGGAAACCGTCAACAAGGTTGGCGGACGATTTAAGCTCAGTACGCTCATTCAAAAACGACTGGTTCAGTTGAACCAGGGAAGCCGGGCGCTCGTGAACGCTGACACTCACGACAAGATGTCGATCGTTTTGCAAGAGATCATGCAGGACAAGATCATCTTGAACATGGACAACGAAGTCGAGCAAGTTCAGCCGCTTGACCTCGACGCCACGATCGCCGCCGCCGAAGCTCCTGATCTGGACGCTTCGGACCTCTAAGACGACTGAGCCGTGTGAAGATGTCTCGAGCCGCCGATCCATACCGCATTCTGCTCGCGGTCGGCGGCGGCATCGCGGCATACAAGGTTGCGACGGTCTGCAGTCGACTCGCCCAGGCGGGTCACGCGGTGCAGGCGGTGATGACCGAATCGGCGACCCAGTTCTTGGGCGCCGCCACCTTGGCCGCCCTTTCGGGTCGACCTGTCCCCGCCGGCAGCTTCGACAACCGGCACCCCTTGGGGGCTCACATCGAGTTGGCGGACTCGATCGATTTGATGATCGTCGCTCCGGCGACCGCGAATTTGATTGCCAAGTTCGCCGGCGGAATGGCCGATGACTTGGTCAGTACGCTTTACTTACAGAATGTCGCACCGGTCCTTTTGGCACCGGCGATGAGCGATCCGATGTGGACCAAGCCGTCGGTTCAGCGTAACGTGACGCGGCTTCGCGAAGACGGCTGTCATTTCGTCGGTCCCGAGTCCGGTTGGTTGTCCTGTCGCGTGATGGGAATGGGGCGAATGAGTGAACCGGACGCGATTGTCGACGCCGCCACCGTGATCCTTCGCCATCAACCGCCCCTGTCTAGTTGATTTGCGAACGCATCAGTTTGCAAACAAAGTCGATCTGCAAACACCACCATGTCGGAACTCCCAGACTCGCCGCTGTTTGTTTTTGGCCACCGCAACCCGGACACGGACGCGATCTGTGCCGCCGTCGCTTACGCTGATTTTCTCAAGCAAACGACCCGGCCCGATGCGGTCGCCGCGAGTTGCGGGCCGCCCAACCGCCGTACCGAGTACGTACTCAAGGTTGCCGAGCTACCGGCGCCTCGATTGGTCATGGACATTCGACCGGTCATCGAGGATGTCTGCCAACGTGATGTGACTTGCGCGACGAACGACGAAGTCTTCTTCGAGGTGTACCAGCGGATGGACCAGTTCGGCCTCCGCAGCATCCCCGTGATGACCTGCGACGGCAAACTCGACGGGATCGTCTCTCTGCTTGACCTCCTGGAGCTCGTCCTCAACAGCGACATGGATTCCGCCAAGGCGAGGTACGTGACGACGAACCTGCAAAAGGTCGTGTCGGTGCTCGGCGGGAGTTTCCAGCACAGCGTTCGCGTTGAAGGAGAAGAAGAACTCATCGTCAGCGTCGGCGCGATGAGTGCGGCCGGCTTTCGCGAACACATCGAAGGGTTTCCCGCTGAAAAGCTGATCGTCGTCAGTGGTGATCGTCCGACCATTCAGCTTCCGGCAATCGAACTCGGGGTCCGTGCCCTCGTGGTGACCGGCGGTTACGAGCTCTCCGAAGGCCTTGTCCATTTGGCCAAGGCCAGGGGCGTAGCGGTCATTCGCAGCCCGTTCGACACGGCGTCGACAACGATGCGGATCAAAACGGCCCAACTCATTTCCAGCGCGATCCAAAAAGACTACCAATCCCTATCCGCAAGAATGCCGGTCGCCGACGCCCGCAAAGCGATCTTTCGATCGCCGCAGAGCATCTTTCCGGTGCTCGAAGACGGCGAACTCGTTGGCGTGCTCAGCAAGAGTGATCTCGTTAGTCCGCCCAAACCCGAGATCGTGCTGGTCGATCACAACGAGATGAGCCAGGCCGTTCCCGGTGCCGACGAAGCATCGATCGTCGAAGTGTTGGACCACCATCGGCTCGGCGGTTCGTTGAAGTCGACCGAACCAATCCGGCTGACGATGGAACCGGTCGGGTCCACCTGCACCATGGTCGCGAAGATGTTTCGTCGCGCGCGAATGGAGCCTGCACCCGGGATCGCGCTTTGCATGGCTTCGGGCATCATCAGCGACACGCTCTACTTGCGGTCACCGACGACCACCGACACCGACCGAGAGATCCTCGAGTGGCTTCAAGAGTTTTGTGCCGTTTCGCTCGACCAGTTCGCGACCGATTTCTTTCAAATCGGTTCGGCGCTCCGCACGCACACGCCCGCTGAAATCGTTCGCGAGGATTGCAAACACTTCGATGAGTCCGGACGACCGTTCTCCATTTCTCAGATCGAAGAGATCGGGTTCGACCTGTTTTGGCAGCGCAAAGAGGAGCTGTTCGGTGCACTGGAAAGCCTCTCCCGGGACAACCAGTTTGAATTCAGTGCGCTGCTGGTGACCGACATCTCCAGCAATGGGAGCCTATTGATGATGAGTCAGGAACCCGATGGATGGGAAGACATCAACTATCCCGAACTGGAGGATCGGCTCTACCAACTCGATGGTGTCGTGAGCCGCAAGAAGCAGCTCCTGCCGCTGATCACCAGTCTGATGACCTAACAAACTCAGGCGTGGAAGTGCCCGACGCCATGGGAGACGGCCCCTATCGATCTCAAAAAGGCGCTGATTCAGGGGGGCGGAGTTCGTGGCAGGCTGACGGGTTCGCGGGTCAACACCGCATCGTGATTGTTCACGGCCACGTCGACGCTTAAGATCGGGGTGCACGCCCGGTTCTCATTTCCGCCGATCCATGTCCGAAACCAACCCCACGAACGTCGAACGCGACCAGACGAGCAAGCTGTCGGAGTTTGCCGTCGCGGTTTTGATCGCGGTCGCGGCAGGAGTCTTGACCAGTTTTTTTTTGCGCCGCGGTTCCGGGTTTGGGATAGCTACTTCCTTCCCGAAGTCGATCGCGCTCGTGACACGCTACGGCAATTAGACAGCCCCTTTGTCGCGCTTCCGAATCACAACGGGAGGGTCAATCAGTGGCGACTGCTGTTTCCAGTGGTTGGCAACACACTTCGGCTAAGTCCGTCACTTTTTCTCGGCATCCCCTTCCTCGGCTGCTTCGCGACGCTGTTTTACGTCGCACGGTTGTGTCAACGCGAGCGGTTGATTTGGTTCGAAGCGTTCTTCGTGACGATGCTGTGTGCCATTTCGCCCTGGTACTTCGTTTCCACCGGTTGGTTGGCCTATTTTGATAGTTGGCTCATTCTTTGTCTGCTTGTCGCGAGCTTCAGCCCACACCTCGCCAGCCTGATCGCGGTCGGCGTCCTTGCCCCCTGGATCGATGAGCGATTCGTGCTCGGTTTGCCGCTGATTCTGGTGACCCGATTTGCCTGGGCGAAGCATTTAGAACCCGAGAAGCCACTTCGGTGGACCGGCGCCGTCACGTTGTGCCTGAGCGTCTCGGTCTACTTGCTCGTTCGATTGATCCGCTTTTTGGGTGATAGCGATCCGGTCACCGCTGTCTACACGTCGCAGCACTCGGAGTTGATACAAAGCGTCTCACTGGCCACCTTTGCCGAGGGTTTATGGCAAGGCCACCGCGTCATGTGGCTGTTCGTGGTTGCCTTGCTTGTCCGCGGCTTCCATCTTTGGCCCCGACCCTTCTTTGCGGCCGCGACGGGCGTGGTCTTGGTATCGGCAGTCGGGTCGTTGGTGATCGCCGGCGACATGCACCGCAGCCTCGAGATCTTGTTTCCGGCCACGCTTGCGGGGATGCTCCTGGTTGGGAAGTGGCGTCCGACGTTGCTGCCGGCTTTACTCTTGGTCGTACTCGTCGCCAGTCTCCTGCTCCCAGCTTCCCACCGACTATGGTTTGAAAAGTATCCCATTCACAGCCTGAAACATGAATTGCTGCGGCCAGAACCGGACGCGCAGCAGAGGGTGATCGGAGGCGTCACGCGAGCACGTCAATTGATCGAGGAGGGAGATGAGCAGGGTGCGGTTCGGATCGCCAACGAACTCTGCGAGGAGGAAAATCATCCGATTGCCTACTTGTATCGTGCCGAGTTGCTGGGCGGCATGGGACAGTTTGAAGAAGCGTATGCCAGCGTCGAGCAAGCCGAGAGGATCGCGCTCGGGATGCCGGATTGCGCCTACACCGAAGGCAAGCTTGCCCTCCAACAGGAGGACTTCGAGCGGGCGGCGAGTGCCTTCAAGCGTGCCCTTCAGTTGGGTGGACCCAGTTGGTCAGCTTACAACGAGTGCGTCGGTGCGATTCATTACATCGAGGCAAGGTAACTCAGCGTGGCGACCGTTTCTACTGTCTTTGCAGACGACGTCCAACAAGACTGTGGAAGACTTGTAGCGCACGATCGATCCCGGCACTTTCAAGCCTTGCTTTAAGGCAACGGTGCGTTGATCATGGTTACCTCGGAACTGAAACAATGGCTGAGATCAATCCATACGAAGCTACCGATATCGAGCCCAATCCCAAACCGACATCGGATTCACAACCGATCGGTTGGCGCGTCGTTCCAATGCTCGTTTCGTCAGGTTGTGGGCTTACGATGCTCTGCGTTTCATTCATCGTTGCTGCATCAATCCTCCGTGACGCGTCGGGGCGGTCGTTCGAGCCGATGGAAATTCGAGCCATGTGGACGACTGCTGCCTTTTCGACGTTCGCGCTGGCCTGGCTTTCCGCCGCACTGCTGTACTGGAGACGGCACTACACCCAAGCTGCCGTTCTAAACGTTGTCGGTGTCGCGGTTCTCGTGCTGGCTGCGTTCGCTCGGAACTCTTGGCAGTGACGTTTTTTGCGATGTTTCATTGGAAGATCCTGCCCGGTTCGCGGTCTGGTGGTGAATCAGTGGAACCAGTACTGCTGTGAACCTAATGACACTGTTGAAGAACGCCGAGTGAAATCTCGCGTTGGATGCAGATGCATCAACCGTCACGCGTAAAGCTCGGATTAGAGGGAGCCAGGATTTGGGCCACCAAATTGTTGAAACAAATGTTCCCCCGATTGCTGATATACTCTACGCGGCAGAGTTGAGAACGATCGTGTTTTTAGGGGACCAATGCCAACGAAGAAATCAACGCTCGGACAAATTCGAGATGCCTTGGAAGAGGCGTTTCCGCTACCCGCTGACCTTGAGGCACCTATTGTCGACGTCGGAACTCTGAAACCTTTCGCGGCGGTCACTTTTGGCACGCAGGGTACGCAGGGATACACGGCTTCGATTACGAAATACCTGCTTTATGTTGCATCGCAAGGGAAGCTCGTCAACCTTCTTGAAGCCGCTAGCGAACACAACGCTTCGCATGCGAAGCTGCTGACTCAGCTCTCGGAGCGATTTGTCAATCCAGTCGAGGGTATCAAATCTCGTCTTGGGGCGGGGATTGAACGAATCATTCTAGACGTCGATTTCGAAGACGTTCCGGTCTGGATCAATAAGTTTGAAGCTGTCAGCCACGCCGTTTGCAGGGTGGAACCTCAACAGGATTCAATCCAAGGCTACGGCACTGCGTTCTTGGTCGACGAGAACACGGTGATGACCGCGGCTCATGTGATTGAACCATTTAGGTCGAGTGAACAAGCCGCGCGTCACGTACGTTTACGGTTTGACTACGCGATACTAGAAAGCGACCCCAATGAGGGTGTCGAGTATCGGCTTGAGCCCGGAGTCTGGCTCATCGAGGATGGGTCGGCATCGAATCTCGATTATGCGATCTTGAAATTGGCTCCCAATCCGGATGATCCAAGAAAGCGCCTGCCGGTCGAGCTGAGCAAATCGGCGACGACGGAGGGGCATCCGCTCATGATCGTGCAGCATCCCGATGCCCAGCCACTGAAGCTTGCCTCTGGCGTTGTGGGAGAAGCGGAAGACGCTTGTATTCGCTACGAAGTCAATACGGAACCCGGCTCGTCGGGGTCTCCATGCCTCAACATTGGACTCCAGGCTGTTGGTGTGCACACCCATGGTGCGGACCTGAATGGTGGCGTCGCGATGACGGCCATACGCAGCCACTCATCGAAAGTCGGCCAGCTTGAATCGCTACCGAACTCAAATGCCGCGGCGCATCCCGTGAATCCCGTGGAGCAACAAGCCAGCATTACTTCAGGTGAAGGGCAAGAGAAGCGATCGATCGACATCCTTCATGTCAAGGTCGATAGAGGAATTGCAGAACAGCTCAAGGACTCCTTGGAGGAATTGTCCTATCCGATCTCGCTTCGTCAGCTGGAGAGCATGGGTAGTCAATCCATCAATGTGGAGGATTTCCTTATCGTTCTCTTGTCGCCGCACGCAAGCGCCAATCCTCAGTTGCAGTTTCTCTTGGGGGCTGAATCCGTTCGCCGTGATTCGACGCAAGAGGGAATCGACGCCGTCTTGCTATGCAAGGGGTTGGAACCAAAGCACGCCAGAGACCTTGAGGCGTATTTCGATATCTACCCTGAAACCGAGGAGGGGCTTCGTTCACTACACCAAAAGATTGCGGTGTGGATGGACCATTCAAAAGACGAGCAATTCTCGCCCGAAAACGTGATTCAGCAGTGGGGCGTTTTGGTCAACACATTCCTTGTGAAGGCGACGCGATTGCTTTCCGAGTTGGCACAGGACATGCCGGATATCCACGAAAAGCACGAAGTCGCCACGCGATTTATCCACACGACCGCTTCTCAGTTCGCCGAAGGTCAAGTTCGCATCGTCGAGCCGAAAGAGGTCTACAACCATGACCGCAAGACCCTGGATTTGCTCAGGCCGGGAGAGAGCTTTCTTACAACTCACCCAGTTTCGCAAGTCTTTGGTCCCGCTGTGAAGAAAGACTCAAAGGACGGAACCCGTTTGGCGTACAGGGAATACATTCAGGCTCAGAAAAAGGCCGCGAAACGAGGCGTAAAGGTACGGCGTATCTACATTGTGCCCTCGGTGGAGTCAGTGTCTAAATCCGACCAAGTGAAGAAGGAGATTGCAGAGCTCGCTAAAGCGAAGATTGAAATCAAGGTCATCGCCGAGGACGACGTCGCTCTCGAAGACAAGATGCAGCAGGACTTTGTTATCTTTTCAAGCAAGTGCCTGGGACTTGGCTTCTCGGTGGGCCCGAGCCCTGTAGTTTGGTCCGATTACTACATTCCTCGTAGCATTGCCTCTGAAAAGATGATTACCAACTACACTGAGTATCACGGTCGGCTCTGGGAGAACTCACTTTCGCTTGACGACATTGGACTGGACCTTTGACACTCCGCAGCCAGTGGCCTCATCGACAAAGGCGGAGAGTTTCATGCGAAGTTGCTCTTCGCAAATTTCAGTCGTCATGTGCTGAAGCAACTCGAGGTGCACCTGCTTGCACTCGCAATCAAGCGTTGAGAGTTCCGCAAAGTCATAGCTTGAGTTGTAGCGATCGATCGCGTCAAGAACCGCACCGTTGCACTTTTCGCAGTTCGAAGCAAGGTGTTTGGGGCGCGGCTTGTATTGGCAGCCGCCGATCCTAAGTTCGCCGAGAGCGTGAGTCTCTGAGACTCACG